>NZ_LR698963.1:474280-670536 GCF_902381725.1 Dermabacter jinjuensis
GGCCGCCTCGCCCTTGCGAAGCTCACCGAGCGCACGCTCGTCGCCGGCCTCGACCTGCTCGGCGTGCAGGCTCCCGCGCAGATGTGATCGTGGCCGAGGCCGCTCGGGGATCTACTTCCCGGGCGTCTCGGCGAGGTTTGCCTCGAGGAACTCTCGCTGCTCCTCGAGGAGTCGGGCCATGTCGGCGCCGCGGCGCAGCCGGGGGTTGACGCTGATTTTCCCGGGGATCTCACGGTAGGTGAGTTCGACTTCTTCGCGCTCGAACTGGTGCGTGACGATCCGCGAATCGGTGAGGAAAAGGTCCTTCGTGCCAACGCTCAAGTGCACGGGCGGCAGTCCTTGGAGGTCCCCATTGAGCGGCGAGAGCGCCGGATCATCGAGCGGGGTGCGCCCCGCATACTTCTTTGCAGCGAGCTGCATGATGCGGCGCTCGTGCACGGGGTCGTGCTGGTTCGTTTCGCTCAGTTCGAGATTGGTGAATTCGAGATCGAGCAGGGGGTTCATGAGCACGATGCCGGCGGGCTTAGCCTTCGCGTTTGCGAGGCCACCGTCGACCCTCGTGTTCACGAGCGAGGCAAGCGACAGTGCGAGCCCCGCACCACTCTGGTGACCGGCGACCGCCCAGTTGCCCTGGGTGATGAGGCCCTCGGCGGCGAGTGCCTTGATAACTTCGAAGGTGTCCTCGAGGGCCGTGGGGTGCATGTAGTCGGGGCCATAGCGGTAGTCGATGAGGAGCCCCGCGCACTCGCGCTCGTCGACCTGCTTGCTGAGCCACTCCCAGTCGCCGACGAACGGTCCCGCCATGTAGCTGCCGCCGTGGAGGTACACGATGATGCCGCGATCGGCCTTGTGCTTGTCGAGCCACACGGTTCGCGTGCGGTTGATCAGTTCGATGTCGATCGCGTGCCGTTTCTGCACGGGTGCGGGTGGCTTGGCAATTCGCACCTTGCCGAACCCAATTTCGTACACGAAGTTGGGAAGCGGGGTGCGCGTGAGTGTGCGGCCCGCGATGGCGGCGTAGTGCTTGATGCGACCCATGGTGGGATCCTCCTGGCTCGATGCGCGAATCACCTTAAGGCTAGTGTTTCGACCTTACGAGATACTGGCTCCATGACTTCTCACGTTGATGTTCTCGTTGTCGCGGCGATGGCTGACGAGGCTGCCGCCGTTTCGTCCCTCTGCACAAACCTTCGCGCGGTCGCTCACCCATTTGCGGGCGGCGGGAAGGGACGCGGTGCGGGCGCGTCCGGCGAGGTAAGCGCATCGGTGGGCACACTCGAGTGTGCGGGCTCCGGAGCGCAGGGGTCCGACGGTTGCCAGGCTCCTATCGCGCTTGTGACGACGGGCGTCGGCACGGCAGCCGCGAGCGCCGTGCTCGCGTGGGCCGTGGGCGAGTTTTCGCCGCGCCTCATCGTAAATGTGGGCAGTTGCGGTGGCCTCGCTGAGGACATCACCGTGGGCACGGTCGCGATTGGCTCTTCCTATGCGTATTCGATCGCGGAGGCCACGGCTTTCGGTTACGAGACTGGCCAGGTGCCGGGTGCTCCCGCACAGTTCGGCAGGGAGGAGTGCGCGACGCGTGCACGCCGCGCCCTCGAGGCTGTCGAGGCGGCGGGCCTTCCTGCTCGTGCGGGCCTCATGCTTTCAGGCGATGCCTTTGTCACGGCAGACATCGCTGACGGCATGCGCGCGAAGTTCCCGGGCGCCATCACCGCCGACATGGAATCGTGTGCGTTTGCGCATGTCGCGCACCTGATGCAGGTGCCGTTCCTCGCGCTACGCGCGGTCAGCGATCTGTGCTCACCGCGGGCGAACGAGGAGTTTCATATTGGCCTCGAGGTGGCTGCGCAGGCGTCGGCCCAGGCCCTCGCGCAGGCGCTGCCTGCCCTGCGGTAGGCCACCCCTCCCTCCCCTTCCCCTTCCCTTTCTCTCCCCCTGCTTCCCCTCCCCCTGTCTCCTTTCCCCTTCCCCCTATCTGAAAGTGGTGAAAAACCGCCACCTCACGCGCAAAAACCGACTCCTAACGCCGTGTTTCACCACTTTCCCCACTCGCGAGATCGGCCGAACGTGAGGAGCCCGGCCGACCAGGCTTCGTGGTGAGGACGTTCACCGAAGGGCGCTTCCAAAACCGCTTTTCATGTACGGTAGGGAGGCAAGGACAGCCCTAGGGGCTGTTTTTTATTGCCTTTTACCCACATTGAAGGAGGTTGGCCTTGACGAGCGCAACGGCCACAAAACCCACGCGCCCCGAAACCCCGCCCGGCGAGAAAGGGCCGCGGCACTACGGCATGGCGAAGGGTGTCTTTTACCCCTCGGCCGCGATCATCATCGTCGCGGTGCTCTTCTCCGTGCTTCTGCCCGATCAGTTCAACACCGTCGTGAGCACCATCAACTCGACGATCGTCGCGAGCGTCGGGTGGTACTACATTCTCGCGGCCACGTTCTTCGTCGCCGCGGCAGCTGTACTCGCGTTCTCTCGGCTCGGCTCGATCAAGCTCGGCAAAGACGACGAAGAACCGCAGTACAGCCTCATGTCGTGGTTCGCGATGTTGTTCGCGGCCGGCATGGGCATCGGCCTCGTATTCTGGGGGGCCGCTGAGCCTCTCACCTTCTTCGCATCAAACCCGCCGCCGAACATCGCGGAGCTTCCCGATGCGGCCCGCGCGCCTAAGGCTATGGCGCAGGTGTTCCTTCACTGGGGCCTGCACGCGTGGGGCATCTACGTCGTCGTAGGCCTCGCCGTTGCGTACGCAACGCACCGTCGCGGCCGCCCGCTCTCCGTGCGCTGGGCGCTCGAGCCTATCCTTGGCCGCCACACCGATACGTGGATCGGCAACGTCATTGACACGATCGCCGTTATCGGCACCCTCTTCGGTGTCGCAACCTCGCTCGGCTTCGGCGTGAACCAGATTTCCGCGGGGCTCGTGCACCTCGGTTTGCTGCCCGATAACCCGTGGCTGCGCTTCGTCATGGTCATCGTCATCACGGGTCTCGCGACCCTCTCGGTCGCCTCGGGCCTCGAGAAGGGCATCAAGTTCCTCTCGAACACGAACCTGATTCTCGCGGGCGTCCTCCTCGTCATCATGCTGATCCTGGGGCCAACCCTGTTCCTGCTTCGTGACTTCGTGTCGGGAATTGGCAATTACCTTCAAAACTTCATCTCGTTGAGCCTTCAGACTCTGCCGTTCTATGGCGATGAGGGTGCGTCCTGGCTCAATGGCTGGACGACGTTCTACTGGGGTTGGTGGATCTCCTGGTCGCCGTTCGTGGGCGTGTTCATCGCGCGTATTTCGCGTGGCCGCACCGTTCGAGAGTTCATCATGGGTGTCATGCTCGTTCCGACCCTCGTGACGATTCTGTGGTTCACGGTCATGGGGGGCACGGCCATCTACAAGAGCGTGTTCGAAGGCGTCGACTTCCTCAACGCCGAAGGCGGTATCGACAAGGACCTCGCACTCTTCCAGGTCTTCGAGACGATGCCCGCGAGCAGCCTCCTTTCGGGTCTCGCGATTCTTCTCGTGACGATCTTCTTCGTCACCTCGGCGGACTCCGGCGCGTTCGTGGTCGACATGATCGCGCACCGCGGCGATCCGGAACCGCCCCGAGGCACCCGTATTTTCTGGGCTGTCACGAGCGGTGCGATCCCCGCGGCACTCATCGGCATTGCGGCCTACACGGGCTCGGGCGACGCATCCGGCATGAGCGGCCTTCAGGCGCTTGCGCTGATCGCTGCGCTTCCGTGGTCGGTCGTCATGATCGCGATGGTCGTCTCGATGTTCCGCGCCTTGCGCCACGAGGTCCGCATGATCGAGCGTCTCGAGCTGCAGATTCGCCGGCGCGAGCTCGTCGAGCACGTCACGGAACACGTGACCGAGCACGTCACGGATGAGGTCGCCGACAGGGTTTACGAGCGCGTGGCCACGGAAACGGGCCAGCTTGAACTCCCGGCAATCGACGCGAGTGAGGCAGCCCCCACCGGGGGCGCCCGCAAGCGCGGTTTCCTCGATCAGTTCACACAACGCCACAAGGACTGATCCGTCACAGAAGGGGCGTGGCGCTGAGCTCATTGCGGCTTCGCGCTACGCCCCTTTCGCTCTCCCTTGGGCCCTTAGGCCCTCTTTTCGCTCTCCTAGGTAGTTAGGTTTAAGTCATGACTACCTCAAGCGCGGCGTATTCCAAACGCCAATTCAACGTGCAGCTGCCGATCGAACTCATCACGCAGATTAAGCACGCGTCCATCGACGAATCGATGACCCTCTCGGAGTTCGTCGAGGAACTCCTGCGCGCCGCATTGAAGGAGCGCACAGCCCCCACAGACGAGAGCGCGGCTGCAGCTTAAGGTGTCTGGTTCCGACGGCTGCTCAGCTAGCGTCGGACACGTTCCCTTCTCCCGTTTCCACCGCACGTTCGGGATTGCGAGACCACTCAGAGTATGAGCCTGCGTAGAGGTAGACGTGGGCGAATCCGGCGTAGTCCATCGCGAGCGTGTTGAACGCCGCGCTCACTCCCGAGCCGCAGTAGTTGAAGGTGATTCGTTCGGTCGTGGCTCCCACTGCCTCAAATGCGGCGCGAACATCGGCGCGTGGGCGCAGGGTGCCGTCAGATTCCAGTAGCGAGGTAAACGGCACGTTTTTCGCGGTCGGGATATGCCCGGGCCGCGGGTCGAGGATTTCGGATTCGCCGCGATAGCGTTCGGGTGGGCGTGCATCGATGAGGAGCGCGCTTTTCGTGGGGATCGCGTGTTGGACTTCGTCGTCGCTCACGAGCCGCACGTATGGCTGCCACGGAAATTCGCTCGGCTCAAGCTGTACGTCTCCGCTTTCGAGCGCATCCTCACCGGCTGCCCGCACGTAGGCCTCGAGTCCTCCGTCGAGGACAGCGGCGTTCACGCCCACGAAGCGCAGCATGAGCGCGAGGCGCGCGGCGCCCATGGGGTCGCCCGCCCCGTAGCAGATGACCGTGTCCTCGAAGTTGATGCCCAGGGCGCCGAGCTTTTCGGAGAGTTCGTCGTCGTCGGGGAAGGGGTGCCGCCCGCGTTGCGGTGCGCCGGCACCGGTGAGGTCGAGTTCGAGGTCCACGAAGATAGCACCGGGGATGTGGGCCTTGAGGTAGTGCTCGCGCAGTGAGCCTTGGGCGACGTTCCATCGAACGTCGGCGATCACAAGGTCCCCGGTGCCGGGCTCGAGGCTCCCAATGCCGTCGCTTCCCCTTCCGGGTGCGCGGCCTCCCGTGCGCTCGAGGAGGGCGGCTGCGCTGACGAACGGGGGGAGGGCGTGCCAGTCAATCTCGCTCATGTTCCCAGCGTAGTGCGGGCCAGAACGCGGGCTTTCAGGGCGGTGTCGATCACGTGGGCCACTGCGGCGTCCGTGTTCGCGGGAGCGATTGCGTCGGCGTGGGCGAACACGTCGGGGTGGGCGTTGCGCACGGCAATTCCGACGCCCGCCGCGCTCAGCATCGGAAGGTCGTTCGGCATGTCCCCCACGGCCCAGATCTGCGCATGAGTAATTTCGCGCGTACGGCAGGCGTGGTCGAGAGCTGCGGCTTTCGAGATGCCGAGGGGGCTGAGCTCGGCAAGGCCATCGGATGTGGAGATGTGCAGTTCCGCGAGTCCCTCGATGCGGGCGCGCACCTCCCGATAGAAGTCCTCCGCCGAAAGGGCGCTCGATACCGCGAGGATCTTGCCCGCGCCGCACGAGATGTCGCGCAGCGGGGTGAAGCTGGCGTCGGAATCGTGGTCCCTCTCCCCCGCCGCCGGCGCTGAGGGAAACTCCCGTTCGCGCACGAACCCGGTCGCCGTTTCGGCGGAGAGGGCGAGGCCGGGGATCGGGGCGAGCCTGCGGGCGAGAAGGCGGACCTCGTCTTTTGAAAAACCGCGGTCCTCGAGGATCTCCCCCGTCGCGGCGTCAAGAATGTAGGCGCCATTGGCGGCGTAGATCGCGCCGGCGCTGAGGCCTCGAAACCGCGCAAGCCACCGTGGCGGCCGGGCCGTGACGAGGCAAAAGTCGAGTCCTGAGGCGTGAGCGCGCGCGATCGCCGTGAGGTTGCGGGCGGGGATGTTTCCTCCGTCGTCCACGAATGTGCCGTCGATGTCGGCGGCGATGAGGGCGGGGGCGGGCGGCGCAAGAGGGAGCATTGCCTCATCGTAGTGCCCGTACACTCGAGGCATGACCCGAGTTCTCCATACCGCCCAGGCGCTCGTTGACGTCATGATCGAGGTGCCCGCGCTTCCAAGCACGGGCTCCAACGTGAATGCGGTTGGCGTCCCGAGATCCTACGCAGGCGGCGCCGTGACCATTTCTCTCGCTGCAGCCCGCGTGGGCGCGACGGCCGTGCACGGTGGAGCCCACGGTGAGGGGCCGAACGGCGATCTCATCCGCGCGGTGCTGCGCGAGAACGGGATTGGCCTGTCGAGCCCCGTGGTCGAGGGAAAAGATACGGGCAGCTGCTACGTGTTCGTGGAACCGTCCGCTGAACGCACGTTCGTCACGTGTTACGGCGCTGAACGTGACATCACCGCCGAGTCTCTTGCTCTGCTTGAGCCGTCCAAGGGCGACCTCGTGTGCGTGAGCGGGTACAGCTTGTTTGAGCCCACGCGCGACCCGCTTCTCGCGTTCCTCGACGCCCTCACACCGGGCGCCCTCCTGGTTCTCGACCCCGGCGCACCGTTTGCCTCGTTCCCGCGCGGCCTTCGCGACCGCGTTCTCGCGCGCACTGACGTGTGGACATCGAATGCGGATGAGGCTCGCGAGATCACGGGAATCGACGACGTCGCGGGGACCCTGCCCGCCCTCGGCCGGCTCCTCGGCACGGGCGCGGTCGTGATCGTGAGGGATGGGTCCGACGGTTGCTATCTTTTCGAGCGCGGCCACCTCGACTACGTGCCCGGGTACCCGCAAAAAGCGGTCGATACGAATGGCGCCGGCGACACCCACACGGGGATTGTGCTCGGCGAGCGGGCGCTTGGCCTGTCCTGGCTCGATGCTGCGCGCCGCGCCAATGCCGGAGCCGCCCTCAAGGTGACGCGCAAGGGACCGATCACGGCCCCCACGCGCGAGGAGATTGACGCGTTTCTCGCAACGAATCCCGCGACGTCCCTTGAGGCACGCTGAGGGCTTCACGCTATCCTGGTATCGCACGTCACAATCACGCCCCCCGTTTAAGGATCTTTCGTGAACTCTGCGCACACCGAGCAGTCCGCTCCCGCGACCTTGTTCGACTTCACGGTCGAAGGCGCAAACGGCGAACCGCGCGACCTCGCCGAGTTCGCCGGCAAAGTGACGCTCGTGGTGAATACCGCGAGTGAATGCGGTTTCACGCCCCAGTACGAAGGTCTCCAGGAGCTTCAGGACCGCTTCGAGGAACAGGGATTCAGCGTTCTCGCATTCCCCTGCAACCAGTTCGGCAACCAGGAGCCCGGTTCAATGGACGAGATCATCGACTTTTGCGAGACGCGCTTTCGCACAAGCTTTCCCGTGTTTGCGAAGGTCGAGGTGAACGGCAAGGGCGCTGATCCCCTCTTCACGTGGCTCGAAGACCAGCGCGGCGGCATGCTCGGCGGCCGCATCGCGTGGAACTTCACGAAGTTCCTCGTGGGCCGGGATGGACACGTCATCCGTCGCTTTGCGCCGCCCATCCCTCCCGCACGCATCGCCACATCTATCACCAAGGCCCTCGCGGCCTAACAATTCCCACTTATTCAGAAAGGACTCTCATGGAAGCCCTTCTCGGCCTTGGCGTCAGCGCCATCGTCGTCATCGTCATCATCCTCGTGGTGCTCGCTCTGCTGTTCGGCGGTCTGCGTTCCTCGATCCTCTTTACCGTGAAGACGCAGGAAAACGTCATCGTGGAGCGTTTCGGTAAGTTCCTGCGCGTCGCGAAGCCTGGTCTCAACACAAAGATTCCCTTCATGGACACGCTCACGAAGCCGATCTCGCTGCGCATTCGCCAGCTCGAGGTCAATATCGAGTCGAAAACGAAAGACAACGTTTTCGTGACGGTCCCCGTAGCCGTGCAGTACGTGATCCGCGAGGAATCGGTCCAGGACGCCTACTACCGCCTCTCAAACCCCGAAGCGCAGATCCGCAGCTACGTGTTTGACACGGTGCGTTCAGCACTGTCGGGCCTCGATCTTGACGCGGCGTTTGAGTCGAAGGACGACATTGCTCGCAGTGTCGAGGCGACCCTTTCGACTCGCATGCAGGAATTTGGTTTCCACATCGTCAACACGCTCGTTCAGGACATCTCTCCGGATCAGCGCGTGCGCGACTCGATGAACTCGATCAACGCCGCGCAGCGCGACCGCGTCGCCGCGCAGTCGCTCGCCGAAGCCGACAAGATCAAGCGCGTCACGCAGGCTGAGGCGGAGGCCGAATCCAAGCGCCTGCAGGGTGAAGGCGTTGCCGCGCAGCGCCGCGCGATCGCGATGGGTATCGCTGAGCAGTACGAAATGCTCAAGCAGGTTGGCATCGAGAACACTGCCGAGCAGCTTCTGCTCATGACCCAGTACTTCGACACGATGCAGGACGTCGCCCGCAACGGTCGCTCGAACGTGCTGTTCCTCCCCTCGAATCCCGCCTCCGTGGGGGCGATGGGCGAAGAGATCCGCTCGGCGCTTCTCCAGGCGCAGGTTGCCAACGACACGATCAACGGCGATTCCACTCCCGTGGCGCCCGCGGTGCCCGTTGACGGCGATGGCAATTCGCAAGAGAACATCGAGCGTCTTCGCAACGAGGCGAAGGAGCGCGCCAGCCGCGCAAGGGAAGAAGCGCGCCGCAGGGCTGAGGAAGCCGCGAGCAGCACTCGCGAGCACATGGGCGATGCCGGCCCGGACTTCTAAGCGCTCCTCAATCCGTTAAAAAACGGCGGACCCGGATCATTCCGGGCCCGCCGTTTTTGACGTGTGCAGCACCTCGCTTTAGCGCTTCGGCAGCAGTTCCTTGTTGAGGGCATCCTTCTCGCCGGACTCGAGCGCAAGGCTCATCGCCATCGCCGAATCCGCAACGGATGCGGGCCTCGAAGCGCCGGGAATCGGCAGCACATGGTCGCCGAGTGACATCTCCCAGGCGAGAACGACCTGCTGGGGGCTTACGCCGCGTGCGCGAGCGATCTCGGCGATCACGGGGAAGCGCTCACCCACCTCGAAGGCTCCCCCGCCTGTGCCGCCTAGCGGAGACCACGGCACGAACGTAATGCCGTGCTCGCCGCACAACTGCAGCTCGTCCCAGCTCGTGTGGTTGAAGCGCGGCGAAAACTCGTTTTGCACGACCGCGAGGTTGCCCTCACCGAGCACGTCGAGGGCAATCTCAATCTCCTCGACGCTCGCGTTCGAAATGCCGATATTCTTCACGTGCCCCTCGTCCTTGAGCTCGGCGAGGGTCTCGATCGCCTCCGAGTACAGGCGCGTGCGGTCGGGGCGGTGCAGGTAGTACAGGTCGATAGCGTCGACTCGAAGATTCTTTTTCGAGCGCACCACCGCGGTGCGGAAGTGGCCGACGGAACTGTCACGGCCCCACTTCTCACCTTCGGCGCGCGTGATGCCACCCTTGGTCGCAACCGTGATGCCCGCCCGGTCAAAGTCCGGATGCGCCTCGGCGTAGGCCTCGAGGGCGTCGGCCACCTGCCGCTCGTTATGGCCAACCTTGTTCCATGCGGGCGCGTAGATGTCAGCGGTGTCGACGAGGGTGATGCCCACATCGAGAGCAGCGGCAACCGTGGCGCGCGCGTTCTCGGTATCGTCGGCCTTCTCCTCGAACGAGAGCGGCATGGCGCCAAGACCAAGCGGCGTCACGGTGAGGCGTCCAATGGACCGCAAAGGGTAGGCGAATGACGGAGTACGTGAGTGTTCTGCTGTGGACATGTCCCCAGCCTAGCGACCGTGCGCCTCGGCCAAACGGACGAGCGCCTCTTCTAGCACTCGCGTAGGCGTACCGAGGTTGAGGCGCTCGAAACCGGGCGCGCCAAAGCTTCGCCCATGCTCAAAGAACACGTGTGCCTCACGGTCGTGAAGGCGCGCGAGCTCACGTTCGTCGAGCCCAAGCGGGCGAAAATCGATCCACTGCAGGAACGTTCCCTCGAGCGGCGCGATCGCCACCTCCGGAAATCGCTCAGCAAAGAACTCCCTGCTCACCTTGTCGTTGCGGGCGATCAGTTCGAGCAGCCCCTCAAGCCACGCACTCGCCTCCGTGTAGGCGATCTCGACCGCGCGATACCCAAGGCAGTTCGCAAAGTGGAAGCCCCACGCCTCAAGTTCGCGCTCGTAGGCGGCGCGCAGCTCGGCATTTTCGATCATCGCCCAGCTCGTTTGCACGCCCGCGAGATTGAAACTCTTGGACGCCGACGACAGCGTGATCGTCCGCGACGTCGCATCCTCGCTCATGGCCGCGAAGGGGATGTGCTCGAACCCCTCGTGCACGATATCCGCGTGAATCTCATCGGCAATGACCGTGACGTCATTAGCACGAGCAAGATGCGCGATCTCTTCGAGCTCCGTGTGCGTCCACACGCGGCCGGTCGGGTTGTGCGGCGAACACAGGATGAGCACCGTGACGTCTTCGTTCTCGAGAGCATCGGCAAGGGCGGCAAAATCGATTCGGTATCGCCCACCCTCGCCGTCGAGGGGCACCGCCACGAGGCGCCGCCCCGTCTTCTCGATCGCATCGACCATGGGAGGGTAGGCGGGCGTCAAGAGAGCGACCCCGTCGCCGGCCTTACTCGCTGCGCGAACGCCGGCAAACAACCCCGTGACTACCCCCGGCATCATCGAAATCCAGCGCGTATCGATCGCCCAGCGGTGACGCACGGCTTGCCACATTTGAATAGCCGAGAACAGCGCAGGCGTCGGACCCGTGTATCCCAGGACCGCACCCTCGAGGTGCTCGCGCAGCCCCCGCGTAATCTCCGGGGCGGGCAGAAAATCGAGATCCGCCGTCGACAGTGGCGCGATCCCCGCGGGGACGTCTCCCCCGCGTTCACGCATAAGCTCCCACTTTACGGACCCCGTCCCCGAGCGGTCCACGAGCGTTTCAAAGTCATAGGCGGGCGAGCGGGTCACTGTGCGTACCTCTCTTACGTCATCGTCGGATGGGAAGCACTCTCAATCGTAGCCGCGCCTCCTCACGGTTCGGGGATCTACGATAGATCCCATGCAGCCTTCCCCCCTGATCTCCTTCGTAGTGCCGTGCTACAACTCAGCGCAGTACATGCGCCGGGCCATCGACTCGATCCTCCTCGACGGGGACGATCCCCGCGAGCGCATCCAGATCATCCTCGTCAATGACGGCTCGACGGACGATACAGAGCGAATCGCGCGCGAGTATGAAGAGCGCTACCTGGATATCGTTCGCGTCGTGAGCCAGCCGAACGGGGGTCACGGCGCGGCCGTTATGGCTGGAGTCCATGCAGCAGATGGCACCTACCTCAAGGTTCTCGACTCCGATGACCGACTCGACACCCGTGCCTTGAGCGAGCTGCTCCACACGGTCGAGTCGTTCCCGCCCGACAACCTCCCCGATCTCGTCCTCACCGACTACGTGTACGACAATCACGCGCTCAAAAAGAACCGGCGGATCGGATACCGGCGCACCGTGCCCGCCCGGCGAACACTCACGTGGGACCAGGTGTCGCGCCCCAGAATGGGCAGCTACTTCCTCATGCACGCGATCCTCTACAAGCGCAGTGTGATCATCGAATCAGGGCTTGAGCTTCCCCGCCACACGTTCTATGTCGACAATCTTTACGCGTCGATTCCCCTTCGCCACACTCGCACCCTCTACTACCTTCCGGTTCCGCTGTACTACTACTTCATTGGTCGCGACGACCAGAGCGTCAACGAAAAAGTCATGATCTCGCGCCTTGACCAGCAACTTCGCGTCAACAGAATCATGATCGATGAACTGCGCGTCGACGATATTTCCTCACGCTCGCTGCGTCGCTACCTCCTGCACTACCTCACGATCATCACGAGCATCTCCCTCACGTTCGCGGTGCTCGCAAAAACACCGGAGGCAAAAGCGCAGGGCCGCGACCTCCTCGCGTATCTCAAAGCGCATAACTATCCCGCCTACCGCGCCTACCGCCGCACCCCCATGAGCATGGGACTCAGCGCACGTGGGCCCGGCGCGCACAGGTTTATTCGCACCACGTACTCGGTCATTCGCAAGCGGTTTGGGTTCAATTAGGTCCGACGGTTGCCGGGCTACCGTCGGAAAGCTTTTCGCACGCACCGAACCACGCACCCGGGTTGAGGGGGCTCCCGCTTCAGCAGCATCCTGCCGCCCCGACGCTTTCGCTTAGAAGAAGTTCACGAGAAGCACGAAGGCGAGGGTTCCCGCGGCGACGCTCACGAGGGTGCGGCGCCCACCGAAAAGGTGCACGGCGATCGTGACAGCTGACGCGATGAGCAGGTGGATGATGCTTCCGGGCTCTTCGGCAAAGGTGCTCTTGAACGTCGCGAGCGCAAGGATCACAAGGATGCCCGCGGGCATCCACACGGCCATGACGCGCACGAACTGGGATTTGCGCAGCGGTTCGAGGATCGCGAACGGGAGCGCGCGCAGCGTGAAGGTAACGGCGAAGGCTATGAGGAGAACCGAGGCGAGGTACCAGAAGGGGATGTCAAGCTGCATCGTCGCTCTCCATCTCTGCCGGCAGGGGTCTCGTGAGGCGCACGGCGATCGTGTAGCGAGCCGCGAGGGTTGCAACGAAGCCGATCATCGCGGCGAAGATCGGCTGGCTCGGGAGCAAAAGGAGCGCGAGGCCGAAGGCGGCAGCACCGAGGAGAAGCGACGGGATTTCCTGTTTCGTGCGGCACGCATCGAGCGTGAGCGTGATGAACAGGGCGCACAGCGCGAAACTCAAGCCGCGGATCTGGAAGGGAATGAAGCTCGAGAGGAGCACGCCCATGAGGCCGCCACCCACCCAGCAGATCTGGAGCACGGCCCCTGCCGAGATCACGCGCGGCTGAGTCCATCCCTTCGGGTTCGCGACCGTGACCGCGAAGATTTCGTCGGTGAGCGAATACATCGCGTAGAACTTCAAAAACGGGTTCTTCACGACCTTGAGCGGGAAGTTGAACGCGTAGAACACGTGGCGGAAGTTCACGAAGAACGATGCCGCGGCGATCGTCACGAGCGGCGTGAGCGACGTGATGAGTGTGATGAGCAAAAGCTCGAGCGAGCCCGCGTACGCGAAGAACGAGAGGGCGGGTGCCATCCACCACGGGAGTCCGGACTGCACAACGAGAAGTCCAAAAGCGATGCCGATCGGGATCATGCCGAGACCCGCCGGGAGAATCAGCAGGGCTCCCTGCGCGATTTCGTGGCGCACCGAATAGGGAGGCTCATGCGCGCTAGGCTGCGCCGCAACGCTCATGCGTGCTTCCCTCTCACTCACATCTGTTCCAAATCCCGCGGCGAGCGGGCGAACTCAATCTTCGCACGCCCACCCCACCGCGGGGAACAATTAAAGCCGCTGACCTGTGTATACATTGCAGTGAGGGTGAGCTCGTTGACCCTTTACGCGGATAAAGGGTCGCATACGGTGAGGCCCAAGTCCTGGGCAAAAGCGAGCATTTGCCTGTCGTGACTCACTACGGTGACCGCACTGCCCAACTGGAGGGCAGTCGCAAGATGAACGGCATCAAGCGAACGAACGTTCTGCGGTAACGCCTCAGCGATCGAGAGCACTGCGTCAGTAATCGGCGCGACGTCAACATAGCGGAGAAGCAATTCTCGCTCCTGTACCGGCCGTCCCTGACGCCGCAACACCCGGGTTAACTGGTGTAGGTGACGCCCATATGTCTCACAATCTCTAGAACCGTGAACGGAAGTGTTGGGGTTACCCGCAAATCGTGGACACGTAGTGGAGCTACCTAGTGGTTAGGCAGCTATTTCTTTTCTGCTAGTGATTAGACCAATTTGGTTCTCAAAGTCGACGGGGCTGACCATACCGAGTGCGGAATGTCGGCGTCGACGGTTGTAGACGACTTCAATCCAGTAGGCAACGGCCTTGCGTGCAGCATCACGGGTCGTCCAGCGCTTACGGTCGTAGAACTCGGTTTTAAGCGTCGACCAGAACGACTCAGCCATCGCGTTATCGAAGCACACACCAGTACGCCCCACGGACTGAGCAATGCTCAGGCTGCGGCAAACCTCCCAGAGCTGCTCGCTAGTGAATTGAGCTCCGCGGTCAGCGTGAAACACCAGCCCATCAGGAACGTCACCACGCAACGTGTGCGCCATCCGCAGGGCTCGCTCGACCAGGGAAGTATCTTGAACGCTATCCATAGCCCAGCCCAGCACCCGGCGGGAATGGCCATCGCGGACCGCGCACAAGTACAACCAGCCTTCACCGGTGCGCAAGTAGGTAATATCTGACATCCACACCCGGTTGAGCTCACCAGTATCAAACATGCGCTTGACCAGGTCAGGAAGCGTGGACTTACGCTTAGCTTGAATCGTTGTCACCGGGACAAAGGCCCGCGGTGAAATCCCCTCAATCCCCATCATGCACATCCGTTTAGCCACAGTCTTACGGTTAAGCGCAATGTGGTAGCGCTCGGCAAGTTCTGCGGTGATCCGCGGCGCACCATAAACCTCATCGGAGTCTTTCCAAATCCGGTGAATCTTGCGGTCAACATCATCGTAAAATGCTGCACGATCATCTTCGCCCGATAGTCGCTTCTGCTGCGTATGGGCCCATTTGTAGTATCCAGACCGAGACACTTTTAAAAGCCGTGCCATGCGCTTGATGCTGTAGTTCGCCTTCTCCTGCTGCATCAATTCGAACTTTTCTGCTCGCGTTGCTTCGCAGCGAAGAAGGCTGTCGCTTTTGACAAAAACTCGTTATCCATCTTGGCTTCAGCCAGCTCCCGACGAAGACGAGCATTCTCAGCACGAAGATCAGCCTCGCTCATCCCATCTGATGCTCCTCGGCGCTCACGCTCGAGTTTGACCCACCGGCCTAAAAGCCCGGCGGACACACCAATCTTCTTAGCCACATGAGCAATCGGACGCCGCGACTCTATTACCAGGTTCGCGGCTTCACGCCGATACTCCGGCGTGTACTTCTTGCGCTGTTGACTCACAATGAACATCCTCTCCTACGGACACAAGATCCGCACTAATAGGGTGTCCACTAAACGAGGGTAACCTCAGTGTCTCACGGGCGAAAGTTTAGCGTTTTGAGACACATTGAGGGGGTCACGGCGCCCCAGTCGCAAAAAGTACACAAAACGAGACACCATAGACAAGCTAGAAAGTTTGCAAGTTTGCTAGATAACCAGCAAACAAGCTGAAAGCCAAAAAGATTTTCTGTCTGCGCTGACGGCATCTCGCCGCCTTGCCGCAAGAGCGGGCACAACTAGGAGACCACCATGGCTCACCTATACCCCATCAGGGCATACACAACGCCTTCTCCTAGAGTCGCGAACTCCGCGCCTACTTACTTTGATAGTCGATCCTAGGATCGTAAATTCGCTCAGCCGTATTTTGATTTTGCTCATCTTCAGACTCAGAGGACAAGTGTTCCTTGGCCGCCCGAAGTTTTTCCCTGATCGCCTGCCTATTGGTGATTCCAATAGCAACGACCGTTGCTGCTGCAACGCCCACGGCACCCGCCGCAAGTAGCGGACCGGCGCCAGCTGATCCCTTAGGAGCCCCTCTTGAGGCGGGCTTGGCCAGAGCTACAAGTTGGCCCGTCACACTATCTCGCAACCCGCCCGAGGAAAGCTCCAGATTCTTGAAGGGGATGTCTGCCCCCTTTTCCAAAACAACTTCGGCGGTGTATCGGATCACCTTCCCCAGCGCATCATCATTCGCCATATAAAACTCCCTCAAGTCCAATCGATTGCTCGCATCTGCAGCCTCCGTAGTGCTGCGCTAAACATTGAGAACACTGCCGTGTTCAGTGATCGTCACTTTTAACTCCATCGCATGAGCAGGCCAGCCAACCAATCATCTGTGGCCCGTGCCCACACTCGGGGCACGGGCCAGGTGTCGGCTCAACCCACACGTTGCCACACTTGATGAGCTTCATGCCGTCATGTCGGCGTAGCGCTCGAAGAGGATCGTGAGGCGTTCCTCGTTGGAGTGGAGTGGCTTCTTCGCGCCGAAGGCTTTGTCGACGACGCGGTCGAGCGCAGCGTGGGCCTTGAGGAGCGCGGGGCTCATCGCGAGGGGGTTGTAGTGCTCGGCAAGAGAGCGCTCGGGGTGGAGCTCACGCGCAGCGATCACGCCCTTGCCAGCCTCGATGATTTTCTCGCGCAGTTCCTGTTCGACGGCGGGAAGAGGAAGGTTGTTCCACACGATGGTGTTCGAGAAGCGTAAGCGGGATTCGAGTGCACCGCCCACCGCACGCTGCCACGTAATGAACATCGATGACGAAATCACGCCGAAGAGGAAACCATCTGGATCCTCGGCAGTAAACAGCTGATCACCTGCTATTACTGTTTCAGGAAGGTGCTGGACCGTGTAAAAAGCGCGTGTTTCTGACACAACGCGGGGAATTCCCACGTAGGGAACAAGCGGGCGGTGTTTGTTTCCCCTGAACACGTGGGGGGTATCGCGAAGCTTGTACGCGTCACCGCCCGTCGATTGTTGTGACCGCCAAGCACGGCAGGCTTCGACTCGGGCCTTGAGAACCGGTGAACGTCCGAGATCGCTTGGGTCAAAGTTGCTGTCGGCCATCCACAGACACCAGCGGTCAAGCCCACGGACGACCTCGCGGCCCATGCGGAAGGGCCGCAAGTACCTCGCCGCGATGGGGTCCGCGGCGATCTCGGAATATTCATCCGCTTCGACGATCAGATTTCCCCCGTCGGCAGGCATGGTTCCAAAGCTCACCCTCGATAGCATCGGGCTAAGGGCTTTCGTTCGCTTGCGCACGAGGAGATTAGGTCCATCGATGAGGTAAGCGTTGACTCCCTTCGCGGGCACCTGCGTCGGCTCGCCCTTGACCTCGTTGTAGGTGAACAATTGGGGAGCGCTTCGCTCGTGCTTGTCATAGCCCGTGATCACGCAGTGCACGGCTGCGGCACCGGGTGCCTCGCTAGTCCACGAAAACGTCTGGTGGGCGAAGCGGATGCGCCAGCCGGCGTCGAAAAGAGGGCCAAAGAGCGGCGCGACACCCTGGCCCTGCGCGATCGAGTTCGTGGACACGAACGCAAAGCGGCCTCCTGTCACGGGCCGGAAGAAATCGCTCGCTTTCTTGAACCAGGCAGTGACGTAGTCCAAGGTACCGTCGTGGAGCTCGCCCCACACATCCTTGAGTTCCTGACGCTGCTCCTTTGCTTTCGCTTGGTGCCCAATAAACGGCGGATTGCCCACGATGAGCGTGTCAGGACCCGCGTGCACAAGCCCGCGCCAGTCGAGACGCAAGGCTTTACCCACGGTGATCTGCGCGGAATCCTGAAGTGGAAGCATCGGGTATGCGTAGCCAAGTGCGAGACTTAGTGCCTGGTTTGCTTGGTGCTCCACGAAAAACATTGCGGTCTTGGCGATGGTTGCTGGCCACTCTTCAATTTCGATGCCATGGAACTGACTAAGTTTCACATGGACGAGGCTCGCTGCATCGAGGGAGAGTTGTCGGCGCTCGGGGTAAAGTTCCTGTAGGCGCTGATGGATGCGTAATTCCAGCGCTCGGAGTTCGCGGTAGGCGATGATGAGGAAGTTGCCGCACCCACAGGCAGGGTCGTAGACCGTATCAAGTTGGATACAGGGGCTTGTGGTACTCGGATGACGCAGATGGTGCGAAACTAGCTCGCCGATAGGGAATACGTGCCGTGGCGCTGGTCATTGAGTGGTCTGCTCGGACGGTGTGGATCCGCGATCTGGTGCGATCGGGAGGTGGAGTCCGGCGATGTGAACCCCGACAGGCAAGGCTGAGAGTGAGGCGCTAAAAGGTGGGGCGAGCGCCAAAAGGTAGTGCCGGTTGCGGCTTGCTATTAGCAATGAACAGAGCGTGTAGGTACTTGACGCAAAGACAGGATCCGCAGCCATGCACTACTCCGATCTGGTGACAGTCCACGCCCGCCTGACGTACCGGCTGACCAGCTTCCTCCTCGAAAATCCCGCCGCCGGGGACAGCGTCGAGTGGTTGGCCGCATTCCGCGCCCAACGTCACGCAGCCATCGTCTTCACGATCACCGAGTGGGAGCTGTACTGGCTGGGTGCGCGCGTGGATCCGCGAACATTAGAAAAGGATGTAATACTGGCAAGCACAGTTGCGCATCCCCTATTCGAATGAACAAGGAGTCAAGAATGAAGTTATATTCTATTTACAGTAAACTGCTTAACTCAGATGCTTACATAGAGCTGATGAATAGCGATAGAACGGAGATACAATCTTATTTCTTATATGACGAAGGCGAACTAACTACGAAACCTAAATTTAGAGGACAGGAAGGTTTCAGTACCAAGAATATTAAACTTACTGATAAATATGACAGCATAGATAGTCTGTTGGTTTTTTCTGCTGATTTTTATGAAAAAATGAGTCTTCTACTCGAAGACGAGATGCAGTTTTCTGAAGCAGAGCTAATGATAGGTGATGAGATCATCAATTGTTATATTGGGAAAATAACCAACATTCAAAGCATTTTAAACGAAGAGAAATCAGAGTATGATGAGTGGCTAGGGGATGAAGATGAGCCTTTTGTAGAAACGCCAGTATTTATGAAGGAAATTCGCAATACTGTTTATTGCGTTAGAAACACATCCAGACAACATATCGTAGCATTTACAGAGTTGTTTAAACAACAGGTAGAAAATGAAGGTTTAAAAATTGAGTTTCAAGAGGTTAAACAATAATTTATTCGACTCTCTGATTTAACAGGACCTAATCAAGGCCATAAGGGACATTAAACCTAATGAAGTGCAGCACATGCGCGATGAATAACTAACGACGTGATCGGTGCCGCACAGAATCCTTCAAAGACTTCTTGACGACGAACGAAGACGCTGCAGGAGTGGAAATCCGTCTTGCCGGTGGGGTCACACATCGAGTTCCAATTCAGAATTGAGCCAACCACGGACACAATGCCCATGATCAAAGTCGCCCACTCTCAGTGGGCCTGTAAAGAAGCTGTAATCTGCCCGCTGTTCATGGTAGGTTCGCCCCTCTCCTTATCCCTGCATCTCTGCACCAATGGGGCCTTTTCCGGTGTCCCATCTACCGTGACCATATGACCCCAGAACGCATCAGCTTCCCCACTGTCACCAACGCGATCATTATGATGACCCAGTGTGGCAGCGCAGAGGTGCTCCCGGGCGAAGGCGGCCCAACGGGAGATCGCTTTGATGCCTTCGTTGAAGCGTGGGACTCGACCGCCACATGCTTGGTGCGCTGACCGGGCACGCCATTTGACAATGGCTTAAAGCTACTTAAAACCCATATCATCCAATAAAGGTATTCCTATAAATAGGGGGCTTAGACTCTGTATTTCAATTATGCAATAAGTCAATTGGCGCAACACCTGAATCATTTTTCTTGCTTTTATCCGCACCTCTTGCAAGCAAAAGTTTTGCCGTTGAACTATTCTCATCTGGAGAGTTCATCGCTGCACGCCAAAGCGGTGTATTACCCCAAGCATCCACTGGATCAATCTCAGCACCGTTATCAAGTAGCAACTCAGCCATATCGCAGTAATCATGAATAGCCGCTATGTGCAAAGCGGTCATACCTTGATTGTCGGCGGCAGACAGCTCATAGTTCTGCTCAATTAAATATGACACCAGGCTAAGATTATTTTTAGCAACAGCTGATGACAAAAGAGTTCTGCCATCTCTACCTACTGCATCAATACCATTTTTCTTTATAAATGCATCTAAAGCCGGCTTATTATCTGAATTAGTAATAAGCTGAATCATTTGTTCGTCAATAGTTGTCATAAAAAATCTAACTTTTCTATTTAGTGCTGACTTGGAAAACGATGATTATTCTTCACCTGCTCGTCAGCGGCAGACCGGCTCATGACACGGGTTTCACCCCCATGCCTTAGCTTTGGACTCCCACACTACTTCCTGACCTAGGTTCATCAACAGTTGTGGGGTACCGAGGTGATCGCACACATAATGATAAAGTTTCGATGCTGCTGGAATTTCTTGTGCTAACTCGGCCTGCCACTTCCGTGAGCCGAGTAGTTCCGCTTGTGCATCACTGCTATTAATGTATTGTGCCAAGGGCACAAATTGACCATCTTTGTAGAGATACTACACATTCAAGGCCATGGCCGGTGCGTTCTGCAAGTCACGTCCCGGATTGGCCGCATGTTTGCCCAGCTGCTGACCGCTTCGCTCTTCTGAAACAATGGTTAAACCTTCCCAATCATCGTCTATGACCACGTGATCCGTCTGCAAATCTATTCCGAACACGGAGTCACGCAGTTCATCGCACGAGGCACTATGGGGCGCTGTCGATTTAAGTAGACGTTCGACAGCGGGCAAAATGAATGCTCCTGAACCAATGAAAGTTTCGTACACGCGCCCCTCGGTCGGTTCCAGAATCTCCGCGAGGGTGCGCACCAAAGAACGAGGAGTGTAGAACTCCCCTCCCCGCTTGCCCTCAGCAGAGGCGCCCTCCGCCTGCATTTCGGCTTCAAGCTCTAGGCGGCGGGCGTCATCAAAAGCATCAGTCACATACTTGAGGAAGACAAGGCCCAAGACGATGTCCTTGTACTGGGAATCATCCATGGAGCCGCGCAGCTTGTCCGCAGCCTTCCACAGAGTGTCCTCAAATTCCTTCACGGGAGTGGCAACCATTCTTGGGAGTCTACTTCTCAGACTGCGGCTCACCGCTTCGGCGCTACAAAGGCGTATAAACCCGGCCGTCAAGTTGCGCAATCCGCCACCAATTCCCGGGTTTACCTGCCGTTCACCGACGGTCGCTGACCAGTTCACCATGGGCGGCTAACGTGATTTCAAAAGATACTTCCTTAACCTTAGCGTCAGGTTCCTGCAGTTCCACCAGCGAAAGCGGTGGAACTGCACCGAAGATAAAGGACGTCGCTGTGACAACCTCACCAGAAGCACCGAATACTTCGAAAACTCCGATGGCTCGCAGGCTTCTCAAGAAGGTCCCGCCTCAGATCCGAATTATCTTCGTCGTCCTCGGATTACTCCTGATCTTCGGGCTGTTCTCCCTAGGGATGCAACTGTTCATGCTCCTGGTCGTAGTGATGTCGGAAGTGCCGTGGGTCGCATCAGGGATTCTCCTCGGGATCTTCCTCATACTGCTCCTCCCAAGCAAGGGGTGGACCGTGTTCGGTACCCTCCTGTTCATAGTCGGGGCCATCGTCAGCGCGATCGCGGACGTCCCTGGCAACCCGATCTACAACGCGCCGTTTGAGGCACTGTTCCTCAACGAGGGCGAATACCTCTCCGCTAGCGTCATCATCGAGCACCCCACCCAAGGCGAAACAGCCGTCACCCCCGACAACATCATCGTGGATGCAGAGGGCAACGAGCTCCGCGACATCAACGACTTCCTCACGTTCCTCTACCGCCTGGTTCTGTATTCCGTCATCTACGGCGTACTCATCACGCTGCGCGGCTTCCTCGCGAAAATGAAAACCACATCCACGAGCGCCTCCCCTCGCAAGAAAGGGAACGACGAGGCTCACCTCAAGACGCCTTAGGCACGTCGGCGGCGCATCACCATCAACAACGCCATACCCGCCACAACAGTCACGGCCGCCAACGCGGCTGGCACAACCTCAGCCCCCGTGCGGGCCAACGCTCCCCCAGCCTCCGATGCGGTGCCTGCGTTATCGGTTCCACCAGCGTCCGATGGGGTGCTTGCGTTATCGGTGCCGTCAGCGTTGTCGGTGGCGTCCGGTTGCGCTGGGTCGGCTGGCTGCCTGCTGGGGTTTTGTGTTTGCGCTGGTCAGGTCCACGTCGTTAGTGCCATGAGGGCCACCATTGTCGTGGCTGTCATATCTCTTGTGGGATTTTTGTGGGATTCTGGCCCCCATGGTTTTTCTTGAGGATGCTGACACCTACCCCGTCGTCGATCAGGAGCGTGTGCCGGCAGAGGAGTGCGGAATTCTCGGGGCGGCGCAGCAGGCGCCGCGGGAACTGCGCATCGAGCACTCGACGATCCAGCTCGAACACCCCGGGCAAGTCGAGCACGAAGCGGTGTGCGGGGATCAGTAGAAGGCCACCTCGGCGCCCCCGTACTCCACGACGGTGTAACCCTCGGTCTCGGTGGCGGCGAACTGCAGGCCCCGACCGTGCTCACGATCCTCCGCCAGCCAGAAGGACACCCCGAAGCGCCAGCGTTCCAGGGGTTCGGACAGCACGCACACGCTGGTCAGCTCAGGTACCTCACCGTCCGGAAATTCCTCCCGGATCCGCTCCCGTGCTACCGCCAACCACTCCGGTGCCTCTTCGAGAGCCTCAGCGATGCGCGCCGTCATCTCCGGTGACAGGGGAACGTAAGCCGCATCGAGGTCATCGGAGAGGATGAGGCGGACCTGCCACTCGCCCGGAATCTCGACGAGCGTCTCGAAATCGTGGAACTCGTAGTTCATGGTGTCTAGTGACCGCGGATGGCGGTGTCCTCCATCATCTCGACGTCATACTGCGAGATCTCGGCGGCCGGGGGCGGTGCGCAGGTCGCCGTGGAGGTCCTCGCACTCCAAGACGGCGTCCGCGTCCACAGGCTCCCGCAACCGGTTGCTTCGGGATCCCCGAAGGTGGCATTGACTTGTCATGGGGTGATCTTTGGGGCCACAAATCCGTCAATGAGCGGCCCCGACCAGGAGCCCACATTCCAGACACTTTCCTCGATGAATTGGAAGAAAATGGATGTAAGGCTCTCGTTGAAGGCCGCGATTGGTCCTGTGAGCGCACTCGCCATGATAGGGCTTCCCTTGTGATGAAAACGGTTTGCCGTACTTGTGTTTACAAGAATATAACCGCTCAGAGATTAGGTGGCTGCCCTTAAAGCGCAAGATTTCTCGAGCGATTGTCATGGGCGGTTACCCCTGGAGAGCCTTTTCCGTTTTGTGTTTTGTCTGGCTCGCTATTCTGGCGGGCAAGATCGAAGCCGTCCCCATGAGAGGGCAATGACAACAGCACGTGAATAGCCTCCTCGCTAGTTGAACCAGTCAGGCAGCTAAATCGCAGTTCGCGCGCGTTTGTATCCCTCGTGCTATGAAAGTTTCGAGGATGTTGAGGTCACCTAGTTTCTTGAGCAACGCTTCCAGCGCTTTCTTGCTGTCGTACGCCTTGGCGAAAGACTCTTCGAGGTCATCGAGAAACAGTGGGCGAATTGCTTTGAGGATGTTCTCTTCTGTTGTGTAGTGGGCGCCAAATTCGCGGCGCGCACGTTTATCTTTGACCGCCTGGAAGAGCGACCCGAAAATAGCAGGAGAGATTTCGGCCCAGTTGAAATAGGTGGCTTTGAGGAGTAGCTTTCGCGACTGCTCCGTAAAGGCGGGAGTTTCGGTTGCTTCACCGAAGACGCTGCCATTGACGTATGGGAATGCTTGGATGAGTTCGTCATCCTGGCTTGGCCGCTCCTCCCTAGGCTGATTGAGTGCTTGGTAGAGGTCTGCGAGTTTTTCGCCAAGATCACTGCCGTCTTCGTTGGTGCGTTCCTCGATATACCTGGTGAAGAGGTCGCGCTGCCAGAGGTCAGAGTCGTCGGCGTAGAGGCAAAAGAGAGTGCGCACGAGAAACATGGAAGCGTGGTGTTCGTCGAAGCCGGTCGAATCAAGGTGCACATACAGTTCCGCCATGAGCTTCGCAGCGGCAACGGCTGATTCGGCCGCCTCGTAGTCGAACGCTTCGCGCATGCGCGTGAGAATTTCTGGCAGTGTGGGGTCTTCATCGAAGCCAATCCGAATGACCTCAAGTTGGCTCTCGAGGTGGGAGTCGGGCTGGCCAATGGCATGCGTGTGGGCGATGAGTTTTGCGTGTGTGCCGCCTGTTTCGGCGCGGCGGGGCCACCGCCACTCTTGGTGGGTGTCGTTTCCGAAGATGACGAGGCGTTCGTGGCTTTCTCGTGAGAGTTCTTGGTCGATAAGGCGCTGGATACGGCGCGGGGGAAGCTCATTGCAGTACCAGACGCGCAAGCCACTAAACCCGGCAACTTGCGTGAGGGTGTAGGTGTTGTCCTCTATTGAGAGTGTTACGGGTGGCAGTGTGGGGTTTTCCCACCCGAGGTGTTCGATGAAGAGGCGGCGAAAATCGTTGCGATCTACAAGGTTAAGAAGTGTGTGCGTCATTGCGTGATTCCCATGGTGGAGACGATGCGGATGGCATCAGAGGCGGTTCCGGATTCAAATACAAGTTCGTTGTCGCGGTGTAGTGAAACGACTCGGGCGGCGAGGGAGTTGTCGTCGACGCCTTGGCGGATTGCTTGGCGTAGGCGGCGCTCTGCCTCGCGGGTTAGTGGGTGTTGATAAAGGGATTCGAGTGCCGCCTGGGTGTCGCGGTCGAAGGTGGAGAAGTTCAGTGTTGCTCCGAGCCGGTTCCATACAGTCTTACGGACTCCACGTAGTCGTCCAGCGATGGCGGCCGGGGTGGAGAGGTCTTTTCGCACGAGGGTTGTAACGAGGTGTTCGTGATCTTCTCGTGGGTCGAGGCCTGGCTCTTCAGGTGAGGCTTCGAACAGGGCGAGTGTCTCGTGTCCAGTGAGAACTTTAGTAGTTCCGCTGGGGTCAATGAATCCGAACCCGTCGATGCCGCTGGCGGTGCGCACGAAGCACGTCAGGCCTTCACTACTGTCACTGATTCGCTTGCGTCGTGTGGCATCAATGAGATCCGGTAGCGCTGCGATTCGCTGCGCTTCTGCCGGGTCGCGCTGCTCGAGAGCATGCCAGTACTCATATGCCAGCGATGATGCATCCACGTCTTCCGTGCTCTCTTCATCATCGAGCGATCCGTTGTAGAGGTCGTTGAGCATTCGGGTTTCGTTTTCAGAGCCGAAAAAGTTTTCGTCTGAACCGAAGACGGCTGCGTTACGCGAGAGTCGTTGAGCGATTCGTTGACGTAGGGAGATGACGTTTTCGATGCTCTCGTGGAATATGGAGTAGATCAGAACTTCGGGCGAGATTTGCCCGATGCGGTCGACGCGGCCAGCGCGTTGAATGAGTCGGATGATCGCCCAGGGCAGGTCATAGTTGACAACAATATGGGCGTCTTGCAGGTTCTGGCCCTCCGAGAGAACGTCGGTGGCGATAAGGATGCGGGTTTCGTCCTCGGGCGCAACGACGGGATCGGCACCGGGCAGTGCGTTGGATCGGGGTGAGAATCTTTCTGCCATTCGTGTCGGGTCATCGGTCGCCCCGGTCACAGCTGCCACAGCGCCTACTCCTGCCTGGGCCAGCTGGGCTCCGAGATAGTCGGCGGTGTCCTTGTATTCCGTGAACACCAAGACTTTCTCATTCGGGTGTTTCACGCTCACTAATTCAATGAGGGCGGCAAGTTTCGAGTCCCTGTTCGGATCCCATACGCCTACCTTTGTCAGTAGTGCACGTAGGGCCTCCGTGTCTGCCCGCAGATCTGTCGCGAACTGGGCATTGAAATGAGAGGCGGGCACCCACGTAATGTCACGTGGAGCGTTAGCTTTGAGTACCTGGTATCGAGTAGCTGCGTCGGCTGCCGTTAGGTCGAGACCGCTTTCGAGGGTGTCTTCGTCGCTAAGCATGTCAAGGTCATTGATGGTGCCAGCCGGCACGTCAAGATCGTTCTCGAGCGCGTACACAAACAGTTCGTTGCGGGCGAGATGGCGGGTGAGGGACAGCAGGAATGCGTGCCCGCCAGAAGAGAGCCGCTTATAGAGCATGGTTTTTACGAAGCCAGCAACGTGTCCGCGGCCGCGATCAACGCCTTCTGCCCAGTCTTTGAAGAGTGGGTCTTTTCGAGCACGGTGGTTGAGGTACGAGCTGAGGTTGTAGCGAGGCAGACTTAGGTTCTCGATTACGGCGAGAGTGTCATCGTCAGCCAAAATCGTGGCCGGGTCGTCTTCGCCAAAGTCGTGCCGCAGCGGGATCGCCTTACGCGTAGGGAACGTGAACGATTCACCATTGGGGAACTCCACGTATTCTCGTCCGCTGTCGTCTTTCCGCGAGTAGTTTTGGCGGATGAAGGATCTGGTGCGGCGAACGAGGTTTTCGCTCATCAGGCGTTTCCAGTCGTCAGGATCTTCTGACTTACGGAATGCAGCAAGCGTGGTGACCTTCCCATCGACTTGATCCACAAGCTTGCTGTCTGCGGCAATAGCGTTCGTGGGAGCAATCGAAAGATCGTCATCCTCGTCAATCCACAGTGCCAACTGGTTCGCTACATCGGAGAACTCGATGTTGTATGGCGTTGCCGTCAAAGCAAGAACCTTCGACTCATTGCGACGAATGTAGTCAGACAAAGCGGTGTAGTCGCGGCGTTGGTTATTGCGCAGTGTGTGGGACTCATCCACGATGACAAACAGATAGCGGCGTAGGTCAGGGAGTATCTTGTGCGCCATCGAGTAGGGAACGACCGCGCCATGAAGACCGTAGGCTTCGAAGTGCTCTTCCCACATCCGAACGAGGTTCTTCGGGCACACCACAAGCGGCATATATCCGTGCTCATCACGCAGCATCAGCGCAACCGCGATTGCCGTTAAAGTCTTACCTAAGCCCACAACATCGCCGAGCATTGTTCCGCCGCGCGTGACAACTCTTCGAGCCAACGTTCGCACAGCCGTCGTCTGATAATCCAGGAGCTTGTTCGAAATCTCTGGAGGAATGGAATACTCCCCCAAGCCTTCACGCACGTCTCGTGAAAGCTCGTAGCAAACCTTCATAAAAACGTCATACGGTGGTCGGGGATTCGGAGTTGCCCATGATTCATCGAGCAACGCAAGAAGATCCTCGCTCACCTCACGGGAGAACGGATCATTCCATCGATCCTCGAACCACTTAGCTAAATCATGGGCGCTCGTATGGTCGAAAACGTCCACGTTCAGCTCGAGATTCGACATGAGCCCGGGCCACGTCAAGTTCGATGAGCCAACGAAACCGCCAATGGACGTGTTTACGGACTGCCGATGAAAGATATAGGCCTTGCCGTGAAGAGGCCTGCGGGTGAATACCTTGACCTGGATCGCACCTTGCGCCAGCAAGGATCGAAGAGACTGCAAGGTTACGCGATCAGTCGAAGTAGGAAGACCCCGCATCAGCTGTACACGTAGCTGCTCGAGCAATGCTGCCCTGCGCGCTTGAGAGGCCGCTCGATCCGCGTCTAGTCGATCTTTCCCGTCGACCATTGACTGAAGGGACTCCAGCGCCTCCTCCTGCGGTCCGCCCGTCACCATGCCGATCAAGATTCGCGCAACTGGAAGAGTCTTCGACTGCGCCATTTGCTCCACGATCCCGTTGAAAACAGACCAACCGCGCAGGTTGAAGTAGCCCACGGCTACATCCATTCGATCGCTCTCTCGCAGGGTTTTTTGCAGGTGAGGTCCTAGCTGGTGATCGATGTTGTCGAAAATCCGTCCCATGCAAACAATTATGCCGAAGGGTGCTGTTGCAAAGTTGGGGCAGTAGGAAAAGCGACGTGAAAAAATCCCAGCCATGGGTATCTTCTCCGGTCGTCATTTCCCCCGTAACATCATTCTGTGGGCAGTGCGGTGGTACTGCCGCTACGGGGTGAGCTACCGCGATCTGGAGGAAATGATGACCGAGCGGGCCGTGCCGGTCGATCACACCACGATTTACCGCTGGGCCCAGAAATACGCTCCTGAGCTGGACTAGCAAGCACGGTGGTACCGACAGGTACCTGACTGGCAGTCCAGTTCCTGGCGGGTGGATGAGACCTATATCCGGGTCGGCGGCAGGTGATGCTACCTCTATCGGGCGATCACCGCCGGTGGCCAGACCCTGGACTTTTTCCTCTCTCCGAAGCGGAATGTGGCCGCCGCGAAGCGTTTCCTGGCCAAGGCCCTCAGATCCAATGCGTCAGCCGGGTATCCCAGAGTGATCAACACCGATAAAGCACCCTCCCTAGCCAGGGCAGTCGCCGAGTTGAAGTCAGTGGGAATCTGCCCGCCAACAGTGGAACACCGGCAGGTGAAATACCTCAACAACATCCTGGAAGGCGACCACGGTCGGCTGAAGCGGATCCTCGGGCCGAAAGGCGCGTTTAAGAACCGGACATCTGCATATCGAACGTTGAAAGGGATGGAGGCGATGCGCTCATTGCGGAAAGGGCAAGGCGCGATGTTTGCCTACGGGCAACCGAACCCGGACGCGGTGATCGTCAACCGGGTCTTCGAGACGGCCTAACAACGCCCACACGCAGCGGCCATCAGGGAATGAGAAACTGAGTCTTCGCTGCTCTCCGCCCAACTTTGCAACAGCACCATTCGGCCACTGAAATCGTCTTCATGGCTCGAGTGTGGATGCACTATCTAATCGAATCGAGAGCATTCTTCGCACCTGGAACGCAACGGCGCCCGGTGACTTCCTCGAATGTGAGGCTCCGGAGGTGTGCAGCTTCTTGCACTCAGTGTGCGGCGAGGAACTCCTCGAGCGAATCAAGCATCGCCAACCGCTCTGACTCCTCGGCCCACGAAATCTCGATCGAGTTCCGCGCGAGCTGTGCAACCTGTTCCTTCGTGAGGCTTTCCTTTTCCGCAAGCGTAAGGAAGTTATCCGCGATGTAGCCGCCGAAGTACGCCGGGTCGTCGGAGTTGATCGAAACCTTCACCCCGCGGCCAAGCAGCTCGACAATTTCCTTGCCCTTCATCTCTTCCGTCACGAAGGAGTTCGACATGGGGCAGCTCGTCAGGCCAATCCCCTTCTCCACCACAAGCTTCACGAGCTCGGGGTCCTCAATGATGCTCGTGCCGTGATCGAGACGCTCGGCACCAAGCTTCGTGAGCGCGGTACGGATGTTGTCGATCGAACCGACCTGGTCGATATCGCAGTGCATTGTCACGCGAAGGCCGTTCTCACGTGCGAGGTCAAACGCCTCGGCAAACTTCTGCGGTGGATTGTCGCGCTCATCCGAATCGAGCCCCACGCCCACGAACATATCCTTGTACGGAAGCGCCGCACGAAGGGTCTCAAGTGCCGAATCCGCCGACATGTCGCGAAGGAAGCACAGGATGAGATCCGCGCTCAGGCCATTCTCACGGGCCTCCTCGACGGCGCGATAGTAGCCGCGGATCACGGCCCCGAGTTCAACCCCCCTGGTGGTATGCGCCTGCGGGTCAAAGAAACATTCGGCACGCACAACACCATTCTCTTTCGCCCTCGCAAAATACGCGGAGCCCAGCGCGTAGAAATCGTCCTCGTCCTGAAGCACGTTCATCGCTGGGTAGTACACGGCGAGGAACGACGACAACGAATCGAATTGATAGGAGGCCTCGACCTCCTCAACGCTCTCCTGGCCAATATCGATCCCATTTTTCTTCGCAAGCTTGAGCTTGAGATCAGGCTCAAGAGTGCCTTCGAGGTGAAGGTGAAGCTCAGCCTTGGGAATGCCGTAGGCGAAATCTCGCGAAATAGCCACGATTGCTCCTCATCATCGTTCGAGAAAAATACTTCTACGGGAATACCCTTTTTTCATTGTTGCACCACGGAGCGCAGGCAACCGTCGGACCCGAGCCTCTAAAGTGACTGCTCGCGGATCGTGCCGAGCGTGCGCGGGCGGATACTCGGATCCGACTGCAACCACTCGCCAACCTCGCGCGGTCGAACGTCGACCGTGTGGAGGTCGTTGATCTCGATCCACTTGACGCCCACCTGGTGCGGGTCGTGGCCCTCCCCGATGCGCGGCTCGCTACCCGGTTCGAGGTCGCACCAGAACAGAAGATTCTGCTGGTGGAACACTTGCCCTGAGTCGCGGTGGCGGCCCACCTTCGCGCTGATGAGATCGAACGTGCACGCGAGGTCGTACACACGCACGGCCGCGCCGACCTCCTCCTCGCATTCGCGCCTCAGCGCCTCCACTTGGCTTTCGCCGTGTTCTTGCCCGCCGCCGGGCAGGACGAACACGCGGTTGCCGTCAACATCGATGTTTTCGTTGAACAGCACGCTGGTTCCGCGCACGATAATCGCCTTGACGCCAACGCGCACGTTCGAATAACCGGGATCAAGTTCCATAACCCCATCGTAGGGGTCCGACGCTTGCCCGCCACCCGGGCGCCCTATTTTGCGGGGAGTTTCTGCGCGAGACAATCGCGAGACAATGGTGCGCATGAGTACGCAAAGAGAAGTGGCAGATGAGCACCACGGGGGAGCCGCAACACCTCGCGCGCCGTGGTGGGCGATCGCCATCATCATGGCAGGGGGCGTTCTCGCCGCTCTCCAGTCCCGCATTAATGCCGATCTTGCGGGGCAGCTCGAGAGCCCCTATCTCGCGGCCTTCGTGAGCTTCGGCATTGGCTGCCTTGGACTTTGCGTAATCGTGCTGTCTCTGCCCGCTGAGCGACGTGCGGCGCGGGACTACGCGCGCGACATCGCGACGGGTCGCTTCGATTGGCGGTACGCGATCGGCGGCCTTGGCGGCGCCTTCCTTGTTTTCACGCAGTCCCTCACGGTAGGGGTGCTCGGGGTCGCCCTGTTCATCGTGAGCGTTGTCGCGGGGCAAACTCTCGCTGGGGCCGCTCTCGACCGCGTCGGTTTCGGGCCCGGTGAGCCGCGGCGCTTGAGCACCTCGCGCCTTGTCGGCTCAGCCCTCATGGTCGCCAGTGTCGCCTTGGCGCTTGCCTCCGGGCTCACGAACGCCGTGCCGTGGCTCAACCTGATCCTGCCGTTCGTCGCGGGAATAGGCGTCGGCCTTCAAACGGGAGCCAACGGCATCGTCACGGCGAACACGGGAAGTTTTCTCGTTTCGGCGCTCGGAAACTTCACGCTCGGCTCACTCGCGCTCGGCATAGCTGCGGCGGTCAGCCTCGCGCTCACCCCGCTGGGTGGGGCGTTTCCCACCAATCCGGTTCTCTACCTCGGTGGCCTGATCGGCCTCACCTACATTGCCGCCTCCGCCGCCCTCGTGCGGTACACGGGCGTGCTCGTCCTGAGCGGCGCGGCGATTGCGGGCCAAATCATCGGGTCAGTCATGCTCGATGCGCTCGACCCGAGCGTGCACCTCTCCCCGCTCACGGTGATCGGGGCGGCGCTCACCCTGCTCGCGGCCGTCATCATCGCGGGCTACATCCCCCTGCGCTCACCACGACCTGAATGACGCCCACACCTTCGGCCGTATCCCGGGGCGCGCAGCGTGAGTATCGAGGTATCAAGCAAGCGCCCCGAGACTGTAAGGGAGCGAAAAAGTTCGGGTAATCCTCACCTGATCACGCTTGATCCGCGACGAGGCGCGCGCTGAGGCCATCGGGGGCGAATTCAACGTGTGAGGACAGATCCTCAACCGATTCGAGAACGGTGAACGTCGAGCGCTTCGATGCCGCAACCGCACGCCACACATCCTCCGCCGGTTCGCTTGCCTCGGGGCTGAGAGCAGCGATCGCGCGCGCAACGGTATCCACGTATTCATCGAGGCTCGTCGCTAGCAGATGCATGTCGAGTTCCTCGTCGATCCACCACACGCCGCCCGGGATGCCCTCATCATTGAGCGTGAGAATCACGGCATCGTCGACGGTCTCGAAGAGGGGATAGTACGACGTCGGCTCGCCCAGCAACGTGAAGGGGCCAAGATCCGTGCGGTCCTCGGCCAGAAGGTTCAGCTCAAACTCCTCCCCCACGCGTGCCCCCGCCATTTCATCGGCGAGATCTTTGAGGGCGGGGGGAACATCGGCCCCGGATTCTTCGGGGTCGATCGGTTCAGCGAGGCCATTCGAGGAGGCAACTGCGACGGCAAGCCGCTCGAGTGCCGCCCGCATTTTCGAGGTGTCGACGTCGGTGGTGGGAGTGGGCCAGTCAAGTTTTACGGGCTGATTCACGTGCATCCTCCTCGGGGCGCCAGGCCATGTGTAAAGGTTTCGTGAGGAACCACGGCAATCGTACCGTGACCTCAGCCACGATTCCCAGACTCTAGCTCGGCAAAATGCATCACTACCAGCACAAACGCTGACCTCGCGAGCGCTCCTTGCAGGAACGCCGCGGCGCTCCCAGCGATTTGCTAGGCCAAGCACAGCGCCCGGGAAGAAAGAGGCGGTTATATGTAATCACGCGTTAGCGGCGTACCGATTCTTTGAGGAGAGGATCCGTACATCAGGCCCTAGCGCGGGGGAAAGGGATACGGCGCCGGCTCGTGGGGACGAGCCGGCGCCCTCTTTATGCGCTGACGCCGTGGGGTACCAGCAACCTCGGCCCAGCCTCGCACGGTTCGCCGCCAAACGGGCATGACTCGTCGCCGAAAACTGCACCCAACGTTTGCGGCTGAATTCGAGCGCAAACCACCACATATGTTGGGGTTAGTTTCCTAGACGGGAGAGGAGTGGGTCGAGGGGCCACGGGTCGACAGGAGACCCCGAGCGGGCCGAGGCAAGCCAAGGGGCCACCCGCGAACGGATTCGCAGGCGGCCCCTCGTCACAGGCGTCAACCGCCCCTATGGCCGCTGGTCGCGCCGACGCGTCGTCATCAGCATCGCGCCCGCAGCCACGAGCGCTCCGCCAACGAGCATGAGCCCTGCTACTTCGGCACCCGTGCGCGGCATGAAGGCCGAAGCACCCTTCGCCTTACCGCGACTTGGATTCTTGCCACGCTGGCTGCCGGCAACCGTCGGACCTTCGCCCTCACCGCTACCGCTGGAACCCGAGGTCGCCGAAGGCGAACCGCCCGGCTTCTCGGGGTTCGCGGAAGCATCGCCGCGGCCACCGGAGTCACCCGAGCTGCCCTTCGGGCCGGGCTTCGCGGGGGCGACGATTTCCTTGCCGTCATCGCCGCCGTCGGTGCGGGCCGGCTCGACCACGCGATACGTCCCCTGCGAGGAGCCCACCCAGGTGAGCATGCCATCGGCCCAGGTCGAGCCGATCGGCTCCTCGGTGCCGTCCTCGCGCACGAGCATGACCGCCGAACCCTCGGGCACGGGCAGCGTGAAAGTCGCCTCGAGTGGGCCGAACGCGTTCGACACGGCGATCGTGTGCACGCCGTTGTCGCTCGCGATGTCAGCGGTGAGCGAGTCGTCGCTGCGGAAGGTCGACGTGGCGCTCAGGTCACCCGCGCGCAGGGTCACCTGCTCAAGGTCGATCGTGACCTTGACGCTCCGCACCACCTGGCGTCCGGCGGCATCGGTCGCGACGAGCACGACGGAATTCTCGCCGGCAGTGAGGACCGTGCCCTCGCGCAGGGCAAGGGTCGTCGTCTCGCCCTTCGCCACGGTGCCATCGGCAAGCACGGCACCGTCATCCGAAACCGAGTAAGCCTCGAGGACGCGCTCGGCAAGCGCCTCATCGTCCGCAAGGTCCTTCCGGTTCACGGTGAGGGAGAGCGCGTCCTCGCCTTCGATCACGGGTTCCGCATCGACGTCGAACGTCCGCGCCCCGGTCTGCTCGTTGCCGGCGAGGTCGGCGCTCGCCGCGGTCACGGTGTAGCGACCCGCGGGAAGGCTCGATGTGTCGAGCTCGCCGGACAGGCTCGTCGTGTCGGGAACAGCAAGCGTGCCCTCTGCGGTCACGTCTTCGCTCGAGCTCGAGGTGGCCGCTTCGTGTGCGGGAGCCTCGCCACCATCGACGGATTCGGCCTGGGACGCCGAGTCCTTGCCAGGATCAATCTCGTCGACGTCCACGAGGACGTTCTCGACGGTCACCTTTTCCGTGTCGAGCGTGACGCTCTCGTTGACGAATTCGCGCGAGAGAGTGCCGTCGGCCGTCACACCAGCAAAGCGCGCATTGAGGCTCGCGAGATGCGGATCCGTAGCGCTCACGGTGAGGGTGCGGCCGTCGGTAATGCGCTCGCCATCGCCAACGGTCTCGATCGCCACCTCGGGCGCGACCTTGTCAACGATCACGGGGATCGCGGCGACCCTCGTGTTGCCGATCGAATCGGAGAAGGTCACGAGGATCGTGTCGCCATCGGCGACCGCAACCGTCTCGGAGAATTCACGGCGGTTGGCCTCGGGGCCGATCGCGTTCGGAACGTGGATGTCCACGGCTTGCTGGTTATTGACGCGGAGGCCATAGCCCCAACCGTCATCCTCCGCGGTTCCCGCAAACGTTGCCTCGTCCTTGTTCGTGAAGAGGGTGCCGTTCACGAGGTTCGGGCTGTCGAAGCGCACGGTCGGTGCGTTGACGTCGAACCAGATGTTGAGGATCTGGCGACCCTTCACCTCGCCTTCGGGGTTCGTCACGACGTATTCGTAGTGGTTCTCTCCGGTGGCGATGGGAACCTTCGCGGTGAAGGTACCGTCCTCGCCGACGGTTGCCGTGATGGGCTCGAGGCTACCGATGTGCTCGCCTTCGGCGCGCGCACCGGGGGTGAGGGTCACGGTCGAGCCGGGCTGACCGCCCTTGCCGCGCAGGGTGTAGGTCGAGCCGTCTTCACTCAGGTCGCCAGATTCGGGCGACACGAGGCACAGCGCGAATCCCTGGAGGCACTCGAGGTTCTCAAACTCGGGAGTCGGGGTGGCTTTGGAGCCTTTGACGCGCCCCGAGATCTCCACGACGAGGTAGGTGAAGTTGGCGTTGTCGCCTGCCTGAAGCACGAAGAGCGGTTCCTCTTCTTCCACCGAGGAGGTCGTCACCTCGAACGAACCATCGGGTTCAGCACCCACGAAGTCCCAGTTCACACCGGCCCACAGGCCGCCCTTCTTCGCGCCAGGGTTGGAAGGTTCGGGGTCCTTGATGGTGCCCTTGATCGTGATCGACCCGTCCTCGTTCGGGATGATGCGGCCGTCCTCGTCGAGGTTCGAGGCAGAGATGTCCACCGAGGCCGGTTGAGCATCGTAGTAGAACGTGAGGGTTTCGGAATCGATCTCTTCGCCGGCCTCGTTGAAGGCGCGGGCCGTGATCGAGTTTTCCGCATCGGGCTTCACATCAACGAGCGCCGTGAAGCCGCCGCCCGTGATGTCGTAGCTCTTGCCTTCGACCTCGACCTTTGCCACCTGGCTCGTCACGGTTCCGCTCAACTGGAACTTTCCGTCCACGTACGCGTCGGAGGCATTTCCGAACACGAATTCGGGGTCGTTGTAGGTCTTCGTGTTGAGAAGCACGAGCGGGTCATCATCAACGAGGACCTTGCGGAACTCCACCTTGTTGTAGGCGTTGTCGGAAGCGATGAACCACAGGTACTTCGAGGCTTGGGCGTCCTTGACCGTAACGGTGTAGGTACCGTCACCGTTGGCCTTGACCGGGAGGCCCTCCCCCGTGGCATCGATGACGGACAGGGACGGGTTGGCACCCGAGAGTTTGTCGTCGATCGTGATCGTGATGGTGCCGTTTTCAAGCTCGCCAACGCTCACTTCGGGTGGCGTGACATCGATGCCGAAGGGCATATCGACCGTCTGCCAGTCGAAGTCTTCCGAGAGCCGCGACTTCACACGGTAGATGTAGCGGCCTTCGGGGACGTTCACGAATTCGCCCTTGGCCGGATCCCACATGCGGCCGTCGAATGTGCCGCCATTGATGAGGGTCGAGCCTTCGGGAGCGAGTTTGTTCTTGACCTCGAGCACGTCGCCCGCGATGGTGCGGGGAACACTGTGCGTGGCGCCGAGGTCAACGAGCGGTTCCCCATCCTCCGTGAGCACATTGAACTCGACGTCGGCGGCGTTACGCATCATGGCGAGCGCCGCGCTGGCTTCGTCGCGCGTACCGTCGCCATTCGGCGAGAGCCAACCACCCTCGGGCAGGGTGCTCGGGTATGGGCTGCCAAATAGATCGAGTGTCGTGGAAAGACCCGTGACCTCGCTCTTCACGCCGAGGGCGTCCCAACCATGACCCTGCTCAGCGACGATGGGTTCGGCATTCCAATCTCCAACGAAACCGAAGTACGGCACGGAAAGGGTGGGCGCGTTTTCGGAGTGAAGCACCGCGTACCCCTCAATGAAGTGGTCTCCGGCGCTCAGGTCGGGCTTGAGGGTGAAGGTCACGTTCGCGGTGCCGTTTGCGGGAACGGTCACGGATTTTTCCGACGCCTGCAGGCTCTCGTGGGAGACCACGCTCGTCGTCTTTTCCCCCTTGGCATTCGTTTCGTTGAGCACAGTCTGCGCGGGGATGTCGTAGGTGACCGCCTCGCCCGAGTGGTTCGTGAGACTCACCGTGAACTCGCGAACGGAGTTGACCTCTTTGAGCTCGACGGCCGGCTCGCCGTCGACGGTCGCGTACACGTTCGTATCGAGGGCGTTGTGCATCTGGGCGAGACCTGCGCCGACCTGACGCGGCGGCGCAACGTGCTCGCCGTTCTTCACGGGAATCGCCGTGTTCATGAGTGCCGTGCGGGCACGGGCAAGCCGCTCTGGCCCACTGAGGTCGGGGTAGCGTTCGGCGTAGTTCTCAAGGAGCAGCGCGGACATGCCCGAGATATTCGGGGCCGCCATGGATGTTCCGGACTTCGTGCCGTACTTGTTGTCGTTGAGCGTCGAGTAGACGCTTCCGCCAATGCCGGCGATCTCGGGTTCAAACTCGAGATTGGGGGTCGTGCCCCACGAGGAGAACGTCGAGGCCTGAGCAGCGGTGGGGTTCGCCTCCGAACCAATCTCGTTTGTGAGGCGGATCGTCACGGGCGTATCGCCGGCCTTTGCGATCGCATCGCGAATGGCAACGCCCGTCGAGCGCTTGAGGGAACCGCCGATGATCGTGAAGTCTTCGATGCCGGCCATCCCAGCGAAGGCTTCGCCGCCCTCTTGGGAGTTGAACACGAGCACGCCGGCTGCGCCGTGGTCCATCGCGCGCTGGAATTTCTCGGTGAAGGAGATTTCGCCGCGTTCGATGAGGGCGATCTTCCCGCTCAGATCGGTGCCGTCCGGGTAGTCCTCTTTCTTGCCTCGACCGAGAAAAGCAACCTCGTAAGGCTTGTTCGTCGCTTCGCCGATCTGGAGCTGGTAGCCGAAAGGATGGTCTTCCCCGTCGTTGTAGAAGCCGCGGGGTGTCGAGACGACGTTGTTGTCAACCGAAGCGACCGTAAGGGCATTGCCCTGGATGCCGGGGGTGCCAACGGTGCCGTCGTCGAGCTTGCCGAGGGCGTCGTCGGTTCCACCCGTTTCGGAAAAGTTGAGCCCGTCGTTGCCGGAGGAGATGACGGCGAGTACACCCATCTCTTCAGCCTTCTTGAGGGCGAGGTTCGAGCCGTCGGAGTCCCACTTGACGCCATTGGTGGATCCGAGGGAGAGGTTGATGACGTCGGCCTTAAGTTTGACGGCATCCTCGATTGCGGCGATGAGGTCGGAGTCGGAGGCGTAGGGGTTTGCGCCGTTAGAGAAGACCTTCAACGAGAGGATCTGGGCGTTCGGGGCGACGCCCTCGAGCCCGCCTTTCTTGCCGTCGGGGGCGTTGGCGGCGACGATTCCGGCGACGTGCATGCCGTGCTGGCTCGTCGTTGTATCCCAGAATTCGTAGTTTTCGTCGGCGTAGTTGTAGCCCTCGGGGATTTTCTTCGTGAACTTGCCGTTCGGATTCACCGTGTCGATTTTCGTATCGACGCCGTCGTCGATGCGCATGTCTTCGTGGGTGGGGTCGACGCCCGAGTCGATGACGGCGACGACCATCCCGGAGCCGTCAACGCCATAGTCATCGAAGGCTTTGGAGACCTGCTGCATTTCGCGAGCCTCGTATTCGGTCCGCTCGTACTGGCGCTCGCGACGCACGGAGTCGACCGCCGGTTCAGCCTGGAGCTTCGCCATGTTGGCCGCGGGCATCGTTGCCGAGAAGCCGTTGACGAGGAAGCCGAACTGACGGTCGACCTCGATGCCGTAGGTTTTGCTCCACGAGTTGATGAGGCGAATCTGTTCGCGCAGGTTCCGGCTTTCGCCGTTTTTGGAAGGCGAGCCAGGCTGGCTCTTGAGAGTCACGAGGACGGCGACCCGGTCTTTGCTGGAGTTGGACTCGACGTGCGCCGGGTCCTTAGGGGGCTCGTTGCCGTGCGGCTGTGCGGCCACGGGCGCGGCTGCGAGCGTGAGCGCCGTGAGCGCTGCGACGCATGCTGCGGCGGCGCGCTTGAGTACTGGGATTCCCACCCGACACCTCTTCGGTAGTGACGATCCCGCGCCACGGATGTGACGCGCAGCCCAATTAAGGGTTGCGGTCGATCATAAGCATGTAACGCGCAACACGCAGCCGAATCTCAGAATGTGTACAAAATGGGTTCAGGGAATCTGTACCCAACATTTGCGGCGGAATGGGCTCGAACACCGCCGCAAACGTTGGGGTTAGTTTTCTAGACCGCGAACGAGAGGGCTGGCCTGAGGTCAAGAACCCGCCCAAGCCGAGGTCAGGGTTCCGACGGTGCCTCGCGAATATCGATCCCAAAGACCCGTTTCACCTGGGCCGTCACGAGTTGCGGGTGGCGTCGGTCGCTCGGGGTCGAGGCCCATGGGGCGAACAATCCCGGAAGATCGGGGTGGGTGATTTTGCCGTGGGTCGCTCCCGAAGTGGTGACCACGAAACCATGCTCCTCGAGCCGGCGTTTGAGCGCGGCGCGATCGCCGGGGTGGCGCGTGCCCTTCTTTTTGCGGTTACTCGGGCCCGCAAAATCCGCGGGGTCGAACGAGTCCACCTCCTCGGGTCGAACCGAGAGGGCGTAGGCCGTGGGAAACGCGCCAATCACGTGGTTGTCGGCGCGTCTGACTTGCACGGTCCAGTCGCCGCGCTGGAAGTGGTCGCTCGCGCCGTTGTCGCTCGTCCACGCGTCCTCGGGGTCAGCGACGGTGAGCACGATGATGTCGTGAGTGATGCGCGCGAAACTCGCCCCCGAGACCGTGCGAACTTCGTCTTCGTGAACGGTCAGCGGGCGGGTGAAGGGCCGCGGGTCGGTGGGATTGAGCGTGACGACGGTACCTGCGGGAGGCGCACCGAAGCCTCGATCGATGTCGAGACTCTCCGCTTCATTCGCCTTTTCACGCGCGGCCTTCGCGGCAGCCTTAGCCTCGCGCTGGTCCTCGCGCTGTTCTTCGCGCCGTTTTTCGGCTTCAGCGAGGAGATCCGCGAGGTCCTCGCCCGCCGCCCTGCGCCGCGCGAGCTCGGGGAGAGCGCCGTAGTCGACCTGGCGCACCTCGCGTTTGACGCGCGTACGCCCCGCGAGGGCCGCGGGGCTCGGTGCACCTAGGCGGGGAGTTTCTCGCGGTGAATCTGCCATGTCCCCCACCGTACCGCGGTGAGACGCCCACCTCGCACGGAGCCGATGCGGTTAATCTGGTGGTCGTCTCATTTCACCCTAGGAGGACATTCGTGCGTGTTTCCACCTCGCTGCGGGCACTGGCAGCATGCGGCTGCCTCACCCTCGCTCTTGCTGGCTGCGGCTCCCCCAATGAGCCGCAATCCTCCCCGTCTGCGACGCGCGCAGCGGCAGCGAGCGACGGTGGCGGCCCGAGCGTCGTGATCAATGAGTCCGAAGGCGACGGGGATGCGCCACCCGTACCCGAGATCACCGCCGGAGGCCTCGATCATTCGGAACTCGGCGATTCCTGCAGCGACGAGGGCATGGTGAAGATCCCGCTGCACGGCGCCCCCGATCCGGCGCTCGAAGGCTTCAACGGCTCGTTCACGTACAACGGCTGGAAGGAAAACGGCGGCTCCTCGGAAGCGACGTTCACGGTCAACCAGGGCGGCGGCAAGCAGCAGTTCGGCCCCCTCCAGGTCGGGGACCAGTTCGAACTCGGTGGCGCGCTCTACTCCGTCACGAGCATTTGCAAAGATAACGCCCAGCTCGACGTCATCGGCTAACCGATGTCCGCTTTCGCGCACCCGCGAATCGACCCCGAAAGCGGGATCTGCGAGTACTATTCTGCCGGGCAATGCGAATCGTGCAGCCTCATGCGCACCCCGCACGATGCCCAGGTACGTGAGGCACGGGACCGTCTTCACTCTCTTCTCGCCCACGCGATGACCCCCGCCACCGTGTGGGAAGAGCCGCTCGTGAGCGCACCGTGGGGGTTTCGCACGAAGGCGAAGATGATGGTGCGTGGCACGGCTAACGCTCCGGTTTTCTCGTTCCCGGGCACGCATGAGGGCGTCGATCTCGCCGACTGCCCCCTCTACCCCGCGCTCGTCACCGACGTGCTTGAAAGCGCCCGCGCGCTCATTCGCCGCGCCCAGGTCCCGCCCTACAACCTCGACAAACGCCGCGGCGAGATCAAGTACGTGCTCGTCACCGCCACCCAGACCGAAGCCATGGTGCGCCTCGTCCTGCGCAGCACCTCGGCGCTCGAGAGGATCCGCGAACACCTCGCGCTCCTTGACCCTCGCGTGAGCGTCGTGAGTGCTAACATCCACCCCGAGCACGAGGCCCTCCTCGAGGGCGCCGAGGAGATTCACCTCGCGGGCGAAAAGCAGCTGCGCATGCCGCTCGGAGGGATCGACGTCGACGTGCTCCCCCGCTCCTTCACGCAAACGAACACCGCCGTCGCAAGCGAGCTCTATGCCCAGGTCGCGCGGTGGATTCTTGACGCGGGCGCTCACACGGCGTGGGACCTCTACTGCGGCGTGGGTGGCTTCGCCCTCAGCATCGCCCACGAGGCCCGCGCCCGCGGCGCGCACATGGACGTCACGGGAATCGAAATCACGAATGAGGCGATCGAAAGCGCACGTGGCTCGGCGAAGCGGCACGGTTTCGCGGGCGCCGTCGGACCCCTCACCACACCCGAACCAAGCGTTCGCGCGCACTTCGACACCGCTGACGCAACCGAGTGGGCGAGGCACCAGCCAAACCTGCCCGAAGCGGTCGTCGTCAACCCACCGAGGCGCGGCATCGGCGATGCACTCGCCACTGTCCTCAACAGCTCGGGGGTTCACACCATCGCGTATTCGAGCTGCAACCCGGAAACACTCGCCGCGGACCTCGCGCGCATGCCGAACTACCGCATCGCACGCGTACGGCTCATAGACATGTTTCCGCACAGCGCGCACAACGAGGCCCTCGTACTGCTGACACGCGCCACTGCGGGGGAACGTTAGCCCTCGTTATCGAAGGCTTCCTCGACGTCCTCATCGACCCAGTCGAAGGTGCGCTCGACTGCCTTGCGCCACAATCGCATGCTGCGCTCGCGCGTCTTGTCGTCCATCGACGGGCTCCAGCGCATGTCCTCTTCCCAGTATTTCTCGAGGTCGTCGGTCGAATCCCAGAAACCAACGGCGAGGCCGGCGGCATAGGCGGCACCGAGCGCCGTTGTCTCGATGATCTTCGGGCGAATCACGTCCACGCCGAGGATGTCGGCCTGGAACTGCATGAGGGTCTCATTCACGGTCATGCCGCCGTCAACGCGCAGCTCCTTGAGCGGCACCTTGGCATCCTCATTCATCGCGTCGATTAGCTCGGCGCTCTGGTAGGCCGTGGCCTCGAGAACGGCACGCGCGATGTGATGCTTGTTGACGTAGCGGGTGAGGCCCACGATCGCCCCGCGAGCATCGTCCTTCCAGTAAGGGGCGAACAGACCCGAGAACGCGGGCACGACGAAGCAGCCGCCCGAATCGTCGACCTTTGTCGCGAGTTCTTCGACCTCTTTCGCGCTCGAGATAAGCCCGATGCTGTCGCGGATCCACTGCACGAGCGAGCCGGTCACGGCGACCGATCCCTCGAGGGCGTAGACCGGGTCGGCGTCGCCGAGCTTGTAGAGCACGGTCGTGAGCAGGCCGTTATCCGAGGAAAGCGCCTCGTTCCCGGTGTTCACGAGGAGGAAGTTACCCGTGCCGTACGTGTTCTTCGCGGTGCCCTTCTCAAAGCATGCCTGGCCGAACGTCGCCGCCTGCTGGTCGCCGAGGATGCCCGCGATCGGCACATTCGTGAGCAGGCCGCGCTTGCGGCCCTTCCCGTATACCTCGGACGACGAGCGGATCTCGGGCAGCATCGACATGGGGATTCCCATCTCGCGCGCAATATCTTCGTCCCAGTCGAGCGTGTGCACGTTCATGAGGAGGGTTCGCGAGGCATTCGTGACATCGGTGACGTGCACGCCGCCCTTCGTTCCGCCCGTCATGTGCCACAAAAGCCACGTGTCGATCGTGCCGAAGAGCAGATCGCCCGCCTCGGCTTTCTCGCGCGCGCTCTCGACGTGGTCGAGAATCCACTTGACCTTCGGGCCCGCGAAATACGTCGTGAGCGGTAGGCCGGTGACCTCTTTGAATCGGTTCACGCCCTCCTCGCCCGCGAGCTCGTGCACGATTCGCGCCGTGCGCGTGTCTTGCCACACGATCGCGTTATACACGGGCTTGCCGGTGTTTTTATCCCACACGACCGCGGTCTCGCGCTGGTTCGTGATGCCGACGGCTGCCAGGTCATCCCGGTTCACTTCAGCCCTGTTCAGTGCGAGCGCGATGACCTCACGGGTGTTGCTCCAGATTTCCATCGGATCATGCTCGACCCACCCTGAGCGCGGGAAGATTTGCTTGTGCTCGAGCTGGGCCTGCGACACCGCGTGGCCTTCATGGTCGAACACCATCGCGCGTGAGCTGGTTGTGCCCTGGTCGACTGCGAGGATGTATTTCTGCTCTGAGGTCTCTGGCATGAGCGGTCCTTTCGGCTCCCGCGGGCACCGCTGCCCGCGCTTGATCGTGGGTGCGCTTTCACGCGCGGTGGTCAGCGTGCGGGGATTTCGCGCACGTTCTCGAGGAGGGCGGCGGCATCGGCATCGCTCGTCGTGTGCTCCGCCTCGAGGCGCGCGGCAATGAACGTCGAGTAGGCCTCGATCTCGGCCTCGCGCCGCGCCTCGTCCCAGCCGAGTTCGTCCGCGAGGATCCCCGCGACCTCGCGAGCAGCGCTCACGCCACGATCGCGCGTCTCGTAGTCGAGACGCGTGCGGCGCATGAGGGCATCGGCGAGGTGAAGCACGCCCTCGCTGCGCGCGGCGTACACGATTTCGGCACGGAGGTAGCGAGGCGCGTCCTTGAGCGGTGTCGCGAGCTCGGGGTTCTCGTCCATGAGGTCAAAAATGTCCTCGAGCAACGAGCCGTAGCGGAAGAGCAAGCGTTCGAGGCGCACCTCGTCGATTCCGTACTTCCCCGCGAGCGCGGTTGCACGCACCCGCATCTCCTCGTAGCCGGCGCCACCGATGACGGGGATGTCGCGAGTTTTGGTCTTCGGGGCATCGGAATCCCCGCGAAGGGCGAAGTCGACGACGTCCTCGGCCATGACGCGGTAGGTCGTGTACTTGCCACCGGCGATCGCGCTCAGGCCCGGTTCGACCTCCATCACCGTGTGTTCGCGCGACACCTTCGTCGAGGCGCCGTCGGACTTTTTCACGGGCTGAAGAAGGGGGCGCAAGCCTGCGTAGACGCCGATGACGTCCTCGCGCGTGAGCGGGCGGCGAAGCACGTCGTTGGCCTTTTCGAGTACGTAGTCGATGTCGCTGCTCGTCGCAGTGGGCACCGAGACGTCTTCTTTCCACGGGGTGTCGGTCGTGCCGATCAGCCAGTATTCGTCCCACGGGATGATGAACAGCACCGATTTCTCGGTTTGCGTGATGATGCCCGTATTGTCTTTCGCCTCGATCGCCTCGCGCGGCACCGTGATGTGGATGCCTTTCGAGGCGAGCACCTGAAGGCCTGAATCGGCGCCGGCGCGATCCTGTTCTTCACCGGTCCACACGCCGCCGGCAAGAATGACCTCGCGCGCGTGCACCTCGTATTCGTTGCCGGTCTCGAGGTCCGTGATGGCAGCGCCCACAACGCGACCACCGTCTTTGAGGTAGCGCGTGACCTTCGTGTAGTTCGCGGCGGCGGCGCCGAGGTTCACGGCGGAGCGCACGAGCATCGCGACGAAGCGCGCGTCATCCATGCGGGAATCGTAGAACTCGATCGCCCCCGAGTTCTTTTCGGGGTCGAGTCCCGCGAAATCCTTCGCGAGGCCCTTGGAAAAGACGTGCTTGTGGATCGGGACCTCGCGGTGGCCGATCTGCATCGCGTCGTAGAGGGCGATGCCCGAGCCAATGAACCCGCGCTCGAAAACGTTCTTCATGGGGAACATGAAGCTGATGGGCTTCACGAGGTGCGGGGCAGTCTTTGAGATGAGCAGGTCGCGCTCGCGAAGGGCTTCGGCGACGAGCGTGAAGTCGAGCATCTGCAGGTAGCGGAGGCCGCCGTGCATGAGCTTGGACGAGCGCGAGCTCGTGCCGCTCGCCCAGTCGTTCATTTCGACAACGCCGACGCTAAGCCCGCGGGTCGCGGCATCGAATGCGGCGCCAGCGCCGTTCACGCCACCACCAACGATGAAGATATCGAGTGGCTTTTCGGCGCTCGTCGAGGCGAGCCTTTCGAGATGCGCGGCGCGAGTGGTGGAGTTAAGTGCGGAACGGGCGGATGCGGACATAACACTTCCTTCGTGAGTGTGCTCGGTTCGCCGTTGAACCACGTCTATCAAGCTCAGTGAGGCTAACACCGGCACATCATCGTTCACGGTGAGTGACCGATCGGCTCGGTTCTACACTGGTGGCACGCGCACCGGCACGCATAGGAGCACCCATGACCGCGACAGTCCGCATTCTCGTTCTCGGCCTCGGCGGCACGATCGCCATGAGCCAAAACCAGCCGGGTGGGCACGCCTCCCCCGCTGCACAGCCAGACGCGAGCGTGTTCCCCATCCCCGGCATAGAGCTGGAGTTTCGGGAAATCGCGAACGTGGGGTCGCCCTCGGTCACGTTCGCGCACGTGCGGGAGGTTCTGCGGGTGGCACGGGAGGGGTCCGACGCTGGCTTTCGCGGCATCGTGCTCACTCACGGCACCGACACTCTCGAAGAGACGGCGTTCTTGCTCAATCGCTATTGGAACCTCGATACGCCCCTTGTTGTCACGGGCGCGATGCGTCCCGCGAATGCCCCCGGCGCGGATGGACCCGCGAACCTTCACGACGCGATCGTCACCGCCGCGAGCGAACAGGCGCGCGGCCTCGGCGTTCTCGCGGTTTTCGATTCCCTCGTGCACGCCGCCGATCGCGTGACGAAGGTCAGCTCTCGAAGCATCGACGCGTTCGATTCGGAGCCTTCGGGCCCCCTCGCGCTCGTGAGCAAGGATGGGATTCGCGCGATGTATGCGCTGGAGCCGTCGGACTGCGTGATGCCTACCGTGCCCGCCGAGCTTCCCTCCGTACCTCTCATCGGGACGGGCCTGTTTGATCGCGGCGAGGCTCTCGGGGCGCTCGTGCATCAGTCTGAGCCGCCCGCGGGGATCGTGATCAACGGTGTGGGGATGGGGCACGTGCCCGAGGCTGTTATGCCGCTCGTGCGTGAGGCCCGCGAGCGCGGCATCCAGATCGTTGTCGCGACCCGCATCCCCGAGGGCGGCACGTCAACCTACCACTACTCTTACCCGGGCGCGGAAGTGGATCTCATCAATTCGGGTGCGTGCATGGCCGGCATGTTGAGCGCGCACAAGGCGCGCCTGCTGCTCCAGGTTTTGCTCGCTTCCGGCGCGAGCCGCGAGGAGATCAGCGGCGCATTCGCGGGCTTCGCCTACTGATGCTCTGTGGCAGCCACCCCGGCCCTACTTTTCATAAATTTCATAAATTTCAAAGCAATTCATAAAACTCATAGATCTTCATAGGTGCTGCGGCCTACTCTTGAGGTATGACCCGTGCACGCAACCCTTTCCGCGCAACCCTCGGCGCTACTCCCCCGCTTCTTGTCGGTCGCAACGAAGCGGTGCAGAACTTTGCCTTCGCGCTCGATGACGGTCCCGGAGCTCACGAACGCATCTCGCTCATTGTGGGCCCAAGGGGAATCGGGAAAACGGTGCTTCTCAACGCATTCGAGGACACAGCCCAGGAGCACGGGTGGTTCGTCATAAGTGAGACGGCAACACAAGGCTTTGTGGAGCGCATCCGCAGCGAGATCATTCGCCGTTTGGCACGTCAGCGCTCGCAACTCAAGGGCCTAGGGCTCTCAATCTTCGGCGTTGGCGGCTCCGTCACCTGGGACTCCTCCTCGATCTCGGAAACGTCGTATTCCTTGCGCAATGCCCTCGACGATTACCTCGCGTACAAGGCCGATCTCGATCGCTCTGCGGGGCAGCCCGCGAGCGGCGTGCTCATTACCCTCGACGAAATGCACCACCAACGCAACGATGAACTGATTGAGTTCGGTGCGACCGTTCAGCACCTTGTGCGCGAGGGAAAAGACATCGCTGTCGCGATGGCCGGGATCCCCTCGGCGATCAAACCGTTGCTGTCCAGCCGAACGAGCGAGAGTGAGGGTCCGAACCCCATCACGTTCTTGCGCCGTGCCGAGAGAATTGAACTCGACCGGGTATCGGACGATGACGTGCGCCTGGCGCTCGAAACTCCGCTAGCCGAAGCGGAGATCACCTGGACGCACGAGGCACTCGAGACCGCGGTCAACTCGTGCCAGGGCTACCCCTTTATGATCCAGCTCGTCGGGCAGTGGGCATTTCGCGAGGCTCAGGGGAGGAGTATCACGCGAGAAGCTGCCGAACGAGGGGCAGACAAGGCCCGACGAAAACTCGGCCAACTCGTTCACGAACCTGCGTTGGCGGACCTTTCCGATGTTGATCGCTCGTTTCTCATCTTTATGGCGCGAGACGACGGTCCTACGGAAATCGCCGACCTCAAGGCACGGTTCGGCCGCTCAGACTCCTACGTCAGCAACTACCGCAGGCGTCTTATCGATGCCGAAATGATCGTCGAAGCTGGGCGTGGTCGCATTGACTTTGCGCTGCCGTATCTGCGCGAATATTTGCGCGAGCACGCCGCCAGCCTCGTGGATTAGGCCTGCGCGCGGCGGACGATGAGCACGTGCGCGAACCAGAAGACGGCGCCGCCGGCCGAAAGAGCGAGCCCGCCGATACCGAGCTTCACCAGGTCGGCGCCGAGCATCGGCACCATGACGCCGGAAGCGATCGCGGCGACGATGAGGTTCACGAACGTCGCGAAGCTCGTTGCGGCGCCGCGCTCCTCGGGGAACATGTCGAGAACCTCGAGCTGCACGGGCGCCATCATGAGCGCCGCACCCATGCCGAGAAGACCCGGGCCAATCATGACCAGAAGGTGCCACACACCAAACTGCGAGGTGAGTTCGGGGGTGAGCATGGGAATGATGACCGAGAGGACCCCTCCGAGAACCACGGTGATGAACGCGATCGTGATGAGGCGCGAACGGCTCATGACGAATGCGAGGCGCCCCACGAGGTAATTGCCGAGGATCATGCCCGCAATGATCGGGATAAACAGCACCCAGTAGTCCTGTTCGCCAAGGTGCATGACGTCGGGAACGATGATCGGCGCCGCCGAAATGAAGATGAAGTCGGCCTGGCTTGCGAGGCCAAGCGCGAGCGAAAGGCGCCAGATGACCGGCGAGCGCAGCACGCGCCCGAGCGACGTGAGGATGCCCTTCGCGTTGAACGGCTGGCGCTTCTCGGGAAGGAGCGTCTCGGGGATGACAATGAGCATGATCACGAGGGTGGCGAGCGCGTAAAGGAGCATCGCCCCGAAAATCCAGCGCCACGGCCCGATCAGGAGGATCCAGCCGCCGAAGATCGGCGCCGCCGCGGGCGCGAGGGCGAAGATCATCATGACCTGGCTCATGAGCTTTTGCGCTTTGCCACCTCCGTAGAGGTCGCGGATCACGACGCGAGAGACGATCGTCGCTCCGCCCGCACTGAGCCCCTGGAGCACGCGGAAGGCGAACAGCATCGGAAGATTGACGGCGAGAGCCGCACCGAGCGAGCCGATCGAGAACACGATGAGCGAAATACCCATGACGCGTTTGCGTCCGACGGCATCGGAGAGCGGGCCGTGGAACATGCTCATGCACGCGAAGGAAATGAGGTACAGGCTCGTAACCTGCTGCATCGCGGCCGCGTCGGTGTGGAAGTCGCCCCTCATCGCCGGGAAGCCCGGGAAGATCATGTCGATCGAGAACGGGCCGAGCATCGCGAGCATGGCCATCGCAAACGTGAAACCGAAGGTGACCTTTTCACTCCGCCCCAGGTGGAGGCGGAGCGCGGCCGTCTCGGTCGCGACTTCCTCGACCTGCTCGATCGGGCCGGTCACGTGCGAGACGTTGTCGGTGGGGTTGGCGAAAGCGACCTGCGGAATTTCTTCCGTTAGCGGCCGCGGTTCCTCGGTCGCGAGACTTTCGGCGGCACGCTCATCGGCAAGCCGCGCAAGTTCGAGTGCGCTGGTATCGGTTTTCCTCTGAGAATCGTCTGTCACTCGGTCAAGTTTATGGAACTCTCGCGGCCTTCCAACCCCTCTCGTACAACATCACTCATGACTTCAGTGACACTCTTGCAACACTTCACCGCACAAGCGTGACCGTCAGTCGTTGAGGCGCAGATACTTTCTGTTTCTGCTTTGCGGCGGAGCAGTCGCCTTAACTAACCCCTCGTCAACGAGCGTTCGTAGCGCCGGCCTGAGCGAGGCCGCTGGTCGCCCTGTCATGTCTTCGAGTTCACGAATAGAGCGCGCATCGTCGGTTCCTAGGCGTCGCGCTCGTTCGACTTCTTCACGCCAGTCACTGTCAGTCATGTCCTCACTGCACATCACTGAAGCAGTCACTTATATAAGTGAGAATGTCACTCGCATAAGTGAGGATTTCACTGAATCCTCCTGGTATAACCAAAATCGGGGGCCCGCGCCGATTCCGAACGCCGAAAACATTGATATCGCCGCACTTCTCAATGCGACTCGTTTTCACGGGCAGGCGAGAGAGGGAGCGCTCTAAGGTCCCGCGAGTGATGCAGCGGACCTCACGGTCGCGCACGAGCGCACTCACGCGTTGCGCGAACAGCTTGTTAAGCTCGAGCCACACATCGCAGCGGAAGAAGGAGGAAAGCCATGCGGCGTCGCGCTCTTCTTGGCGGCGGCCTTCTCGCCGCGCTCGGCGCCTCGGCCCTGTATGTGGAGCGCGACAGCATCGCTGGCCTCTTTCCGCACGAGGCGCACGTGGACCTCTTTTCCCTCGGCGTTGCCTTCTCATCCGTGCCGGATTCACTCGCGAGTGAGGTCCAGGCGCACGGCCCAGCGTCCGTTCTGCACGCCGGGTGCATCCCGGGCGTGGATCGCACGTTCGTTCAGCCTGATTCACCCCCGATCATTGCGGGCACGCGCACTCTGAGCACTGCACACGGCGCCGAGACCCTCACGGCGATCACGCGAGCGTTCCTCGAGAAAGCTTCACGACCCGCGCCCACTCCCGCGCTCACTAATCTCGATCGCTCCGCGCTCCTCGATATTTTCACCCTCACGTGGGCGCTTCCCTCCCCCATCGCGGCGCTCAGCCCCAACTGGCGTTACACGTGGCCGCGCGATACGGCCCACGTGATCGTGGCCCTCGCCGAGCGCGGCTTCGACGACTGGTCGCTGGGCCTCCTCGAGCACCTCGCACGCATCCAGCGCCCTGACGGCACGTTCGAGGCTCGCTACCGACCCGGCACTACAAGCGCGCCCGATGCCCGCTCACCGCAGTTCGATGGAATCGGCTGGTTCCTCTGGGCGGCGGCAACGCTCGCCAGGCTTGGGGTTTTGACCTCCGACGCCTCCCCCGCGACCTCGCTCCCCACTCTTAGAACGGCGCTCACCCGCGCGGCTCGCGCCGCCCTCGACGCCACGACCACCGAGAGCGGGCTTCCGAAGCCGAGCCCCGACTATTGGGAGGTACCCGAGCGGCGCCTCACCCTCGCAACGGCAGCCATGACACTCAGCGCGCTCGGGAGCGCGGCGCAGCTTTCGGCGCTGGGGTTACTTGAGGGCGAGGCAGGCGTCGGAAAGGAAACACTCGAGAGACGTGCCCGGGAAACCGAACGCGCCCTCGTGGAAACTTTCGGCCCCGGTGCCTTCCAGCGGTACGCGCGCGGCGGAGGTTTCGACGCGGGGCTGCTCATGCTCCTGCCGCCGTACCAAACGCAGGAGTTTGCCGAGCGCAACCCAGCGATTGCCGGCCACATCGACGAGGCTTTCGAGGCGATGCAGCGCCCCGCCGGCGGTGTCGCTCCGGGCGCGCGCTGGAAACGCGACGGCATCAGTTGGACCCCGCAAACGGCGATGTTCGCCCAGGCCTATGCGCGTCTCGGCGAGCGCGAGCGCGCTCTCGAGCTCCTCGAATGGCTCGCCGCCCACCGCACGAGCGCCGGGGCAATCAGCGAAAAAATCCTTGCCGACGGTAGCCCCGCCGCCGTCGCGCCCCTCTCGTGGCCAGCGGCGCTCGCGCTCAGCACGCTCGAGGCGCTGCACAGCTAGGAAGCGCTTGCGGGTGGACGCACACGGTCAAACTGCATGCGATCGAGCTCGTACACGCTTGTGCACAGCTCGTCGATGTCCTCCTGGTTGTGGCTGGTCATCACAATCGTGCGCCCTTCTTCATGGAGCTCATGGAGAAGCGCACGAATATCGCGAACGCTCGTCTTATCGAGTCCGTTGAAAGGCTCATCTAAAAGCAGAAGCGGTTGTCCTTCCATAAACGCTTGGGCAAGAGCGAGCTTTTGTTTCATGCCGAGAGAATAGTGGCGAACAGACTGGCGTAGGTTCGGCGCAAGGCCCACACGGTGAAGAGCCTCTTCTATCTGCTGGTCTCCAATGAGCCCGCGAATAGACGCGAGCCGACGCAGGTTGTCGAACCCCGTGAGACCACCGATGAAGCCTGGGCGATCGATAATAATGCCAATTTTGGAGGGGAAGTCCTCGCCAGTACTTTTCAACTTTGGTGAGACGACGACGCGACCCGAATCCGGCTTGAGGAAGCCAACGATAAGTTTGAACAGCACGGACTTACCCGAACCGTTAGGGCCTTGCACTCCCATGAAATCGTGTTCATCGATTGCAAGCGAAGCATGACTCAAGACCGGAGTCGAACCGAAAGCGATCGAAACGTCTTTTACATCAACAAGATTGACCATTCGGCACCTCTACAATCATGAATCAAACTGAGGAATACGGGTATTGCTCAGCACGAACCGGAGAAACACAACACTGGCGACTCCTACTGTCGCCGTTACGATAATGGCACCTGCCGTAGCCGGAAAGGCCCCATAAAAGCCCAGGGCAAATGGGGCCGGCCACAGCGGGTTCAACCACGGCAGCGTGAGCGCCGCGCATACGACCAAAGTTATGGCGGCTACCGCCATCGACCCAAACCTCCACGCAGCGGCCATTGAGAGCAGTGTCGTCACCACTACGGTCACGATCGAGCCCAGCCATACCTGCAGGGCTGGCAAGAGCTCCGTGGGGTGATGAGCCATGCTGCTTGAAACACCACCGAGCAACACAAGCACAAGGGACAGCGCAGCGATCGCAGTGACAAGCGAACCCCCTATTGTGCGAGTGAAGAGTTTCCACGGGTCTCCCGTGCGGATCGCCACCAGCGATGCCGCGGGTGCCGTCTCACCCGCAAAACGTACGAGCGCGGCATACGAAGCCCCGAAAACTAGCACCATGTACATGAACCATGCCGCAAAGGAAAACTCTTCGCGCGCCGAACCGTAAGTGAGATACATGAAAAGGTCGGCACCGTCGGGCCGCAAGAAACTCATGAGAGTCGCCGCACCTACGGTTGCGATACACCAAAATCCGAACGGCCCTGTCCGCGCGAAGACTTTCCGAGCGCGCACCAAGACTGACGATCCACTCACACCAATAGTCAGGATCGTCGCGACGGCGAAAAAAAGCGGAACATACCATAGGGCGCCAAATGCTTCGACACCCGAGAAGGGCGCAAGGGCCACATCGGGATTGCTCCACTGCGGAAACGGCCATACCTTGACGAGCACAAGCGGAACAAAACCTACCCCGATCCCAGGGATCCATGGCTTCACTCGAGTATTCACGATAAGGGCCCCTAGTAGGGTCGCCGCAAGCCCAGCGAGCCCGACCTCGAACGCGATTCCGTACGCTATACAGGCCACAGGGCTTAGGTTTCGACTGGCATAGGGCTGCAGAATTCCCTGCCATATTGTCGCCGGCTGCACAGAGAGCACTCCCGGGGTCCAGGACATGCGCCACGTGTATCCAGACGACGTCGCCAAGACCCCTAACAATTTGCTTGCTCCGAGCAGCGCTCCTATCCCAGCACCACGCATCCAGAGCGCAAGAAGTCCGTGCCGTTTTGACCCGAAACGAGACAACGCAAGAGGGTTCGCCACAAAGGCACACTGCCGCAAAAGCAGAATAATGAGTAGAGGCCACTGAAAGTAACGGAAGTAGTACGGGTCTTGTCCGAAGGCGAGCACTCGTTCCCACAGCGAGATGCCGACGACCGCATCGAAATCGACGTCGCCTTTGAGCAGGGGCTGCGACGACGTCACGATAGCAAGCAGTGCGCACATCCCGCAGATGAGCCCCCACCCAGCTACCGGACGCAAACGGCTCACTGCCCCCATCAGCACAAGGCCTTCGGCAGCTTCGCTGAGAAAGCGGCGTAAGCAGCGACGACTCCAGCGATGAGGAAAACAATAAGGCCTACGGTCACGGGGATGAGGGGATCTTGTTGGGTGACACCAGTTGGAATGAACGATCGTATAAGGCTGAAGTGGTCAACCCGAAGAGCCCCCGCGACAAACTCGGAGAGAAGCACGACGACAGGAAGCCAGAGCAGTGCAACAAATCGATTCTCAAAGAACATCGCCCCTACCGCTGCCAACGTCGATAATGCCGCACCGCCGATACCTACCCATATCGCCTGGAAAGCAAAGTACAGTACCGGGGAGACGGCATAGAGCTGCGAGAATGTTAGACGTTCTGCTGCCGGTTCAAGATCGTCCCCGAAAGGGTTGAAAAAATCGACGGGGATAAGGTGCGGGTGGATTCCGTATGACACGACAGCCACGAGAGCGACACCTCCCGCGAAGACGATAAACCCAGCGCACGCAGCGCGAACCGCGTGGCGAACAACGTAGGGGCTGCGCCCTCGCCTTGCCATGATAGGCCCCCACGCACCCCCAGTGCCGACCTCCTGCATCACCACTGGCGCGTACAGCAGGGCGGCAAAAATTGGCATGAAGAAGGGCAGAAAATCCGATATCCCTAATGTGAATAGGGAGAATTGATCGGCGACCGCACCATTAGCGCGGGAGACCTCCATAAAAACGCTGGGACTCAAGAGGACAACTATTGACATAAGAAACGTGGAGGTTTTGACAGGATTTTTCACGGGTGCCATTCCTGAAGCAAGCCGAATCACAGTTCACATCGCCGTTTCAGTTATTACGCCGCTTCTCGCCAGTGCGCCCAGCATAAGTTTTCCATTGATACGACGCGTACCCCTCGCCGCTGAGTGGTGCAGCCGTCGAACTAAACATTGAGAGGAAGATCCCGCATAGGCGGATGTTGCCATAAAACCAGCCCCCGTAACGATGGCCCGAAGCAACCTTGCACGTCTACGCATCACAACGATCCCCCTCATCCTGGAACACCACTTAGACAGCAAGGATCCTACCCCCCCTAGTGCCTTACGCTACACGCCACGCCCTCCGTCATCCCTTCGGTTGCTGGCCCTCAACGCGCTCGAGGCGCTCGAGCATTGATGCTTCCCTTAGTCCCCGCAAGCGACCAGAGGGCGGGGCTAGAGTGGTAGATCGGGATCGAGGACGATCCGCATCGAGTTTCGAGGAGAGGTCATGAACGAGAAGGCTAGTGCGCCCGATCTTCGCGCGGAACGCGTGAATTACACGAAGGGCCAACTCACCAAAACGCTCGCGGGCAACGACCCGCACGCACTGTTTGACGAATGGATGAGAGACGCGATCGAGCGTCGCGACCGCGAGGGCGATGTGCTCGAACCGAACGCCATGGTCGTCTCCACAATCAACCCGGAAACTGATTGGCCAGATTCGCGCGTACTGCTCCTTAAGGAGCACAAGAACAAGAAGTTCGTGTTCTTCGGCAACTACGAGTCCCAAAAAGGACACGACCTTGACGTGAACCGCAAGGCCGCCCTGAACTTCACGTGGCTGCCGCTTCAGCGCCAGGTGCGCATCCAGGGCAAGGTGCGCCGCATCAGCCCCGAGGAGTCCGACGCCTACTTCGCGGTTCGCCCGCGTGGTTCGCAGATCGGCGCCTGGGCAAGCTCGCAGTCGGACGTCATCGACTCACGCGAAGACATTCAGCTCGCGAACGAGCGCGCTGAAAAACGCTTCGAAGGCAAAGACGTTCCCCGCCCGCCGCACTGGGGCGGCTGGGCACTCACCCCGCACGTGATTGAGTTCTGGCAGGGTGGCGCTTCGCGCCTGCACGACCGCATCCGCTTCACGGCCTTGGATTCGGAAGAAGGCCGCTGGCAGGTCGACCGCCTCGCTCCGTAAACACTCACCCGAGATAACTGTGAGGGCCGGGGAGACGCTAAGCGTCATCCCGGCCCTCTCGTATTAGGCGACCTCGTTGAGTTCGAGCGAGGTGCGTGTTCCGCCCACCTTGACGCGGAACACGGGCGCTCCCTCCTGCGGAACCCCGCGCGGAGTAAGGCTCGAATTGAACGACGAGGCAAGGCCGTCAAAATCAGTGTGGACGTGTACGCCGGGCAAAACCCCGACGGTGCACGCGGCCTTGAGGCCCTCAACCTGAAGATCACCGCGGTGGACGCGGGCAATATCGACAGTGATCGAGGCGCCCTTCGCGTCGAGCGCGCCCGAGAACTCACCGATGCTCACCTTGGCCGCGGCACCATTCACCTCCACCGGGGAGGAGACAGCATCGAGCTCGGCCCTGACCTTGAACCCTTGGATCGAGAGAGGCGCGGTCACGGAAGAAGCCTTCACGGTGCTCGAGACCGCATCGAAGTGTGCCTCGCGTGGGACCTCCTCAAGCTCGATCGTGCTCGCGACGCTTGCGCATTCGAGGGCTGTCGTGGTGGGAAGTGAAAGCCTCACCGTGAGGCGCGAGCGCTTGCGGTGGAGAATGTCGAGCGCTTTTCGGTCAGGGCTCTTGATTGCGAGGCGCCCGAAGCGATACTTCACGCTCGTTCCCGCGGCTTCTTCGCCCTCGAGGTCGATCGTGATCTGGTTCGTAGTGTTTGTCGTGATCGCGACGTCGGCATAGTTCAACTTGAGCTCGGCACGCACATCGCCGGTGGCGTCGTAACGATAGGTTGTGGTGCTCATGGCGGGACCCTTCCTTAGATCCATCCCTTGACGGGGTTCGTGCCTTTCGGCGGGTTATCGGGGGTGAAGCCCCAATTCTTCGTGAATTGCGAAGTGCGGGGTTCGACAACGGCATCGCGGATCACCTGGACGAGCCAGGCATTGAGACTCTGGCCCGAGGCTTCCGCACGCTTTTCCGCGCGGGCCTTGAGCCCTTCGGGCAGGCGAAGAGATACCCGCGAAATATCGCCTTCATCGAGTCCCTGATCCGCCGCGGTGGCCGATTCAGGCGCGGGAGTGGCGTCAGGATGCTTTGGAGTGACATCAAATCTGACACCTTCGGGGGCAAGGCGCGCGCTCACGCGCTCGAACGTGAGCGACTCGCTAATCTCGGCGGTCGCCGTCGTGACCGTATCGAGAAGGGCAAGCTTGAGTAGGGGGCGGGCAAGGGGGCCCACTCGCTTCATAGCGGAGCCGAGATCATCGCCACCGACGTTAGCGACATGCTCGAGCTGCTCAACAAGAGCGTCGGTCTGCTGTGACATCTCCATAACTCAACAGTAGCACCACTGTGACGCCACAACAAGCTTTTTTGACGTCATTTTCTAAGCGAAGGGGTTCCAGAACCTTCCGCCATTGACGATCGCGAGCGCAATCGGCACTGCGAGCACGGCGAAGGAGAGGGCCATGATGAGCCCGTCGCGCCACGTCAGGGGCTTCTTGCCGTACCACGTGCGCCGCTTGCCGCGCCCAAAACCGCGCAGCTCCATAGCGCTCGCGACTTCCTCGATGCGGTCGAACGCGCCGAGGAGAAGCGGGATGATGACGCCCACGATGTTCCGCGCGCGCGTCACGATCCCCGCCTTCGATGAGGTTTCGAGTCCGCGCGCCTGATGCGCCTTCGAGATCGTCACGAAATCACGCTGAATATCGGGGATGTACCGAAGGGCGATCGAGACGGAGTAGGCGATCTTGTACGGAACGCCGATGCGGTTCAGTGACTGCGCAAACTCTGGCGGGCGCGTCGTCGCAATGAACAAAAGCACGGGTGGAAGCACCGCGAAGTACTTGAGGGTCACAACGAGCTGATAAAAAAGCTGCTCACTCGTGATGTCCCAGTGCCACGGGCCGTTCACGAGCACGGTGCGTGTGCCATACAGTTCGGTTCCGTAGCCGGGCGCGAACAGGAAAATGAACACGTTGTTGAGCAGCATGAGACCGGCAATGATGACGAGCACAACGGCGAGGTCGCGCAGCTTCACGCGACTGAGAACCCACAGCACGATGTTGAGCACGAGCATCGCCGCAAGGTAACGCGCATCGAATCCCACGAGCGCACCCACGACGCTCGTGACGGCGAGCATAAGCTTCGACAGCCCCGAGACTCGGTGCAGGAACCCCGGCCGGTCGACGTACCCGAGAACGGACTTAGCGGGCATCGCCCACCTCCCGCCTCTCGCGATCAACCGCGATCACAGCCTCGACAAACTCGCTGCGGCCAAACTCTTGGGTGGCGCCGTCACCGGTGGAAACGGGAAGTCCGACGGCTGCCGCGAGCGCATCGAGGCTCGTGCGCACGAGGTTCGCGCGCGTCGTCACGTCATCGTCGACGAGGATTCGCGAGGGCGAAGAATCCGCGATGATCTCCCCTTCGCTCAGAACGACGGCGCGCGGCACATACTCGAGGGCAAGATGCATGTCGTGTGTGATGAGCAGAATCGTCGTGCCCGCACGGTTGAGGCCGCGAATGAACTCCATGAACTCCGTGTAGTGGCGAAAGTCCTGGCCAGCGGTCGGCTCATCAAGAATGAGGATTTCGGGCTCGAGCGCGAGCGCGGCCGCGATCGTCACGCGTTTCTTCTGGCCGTGACTGAGGGCGCTCACGGGCCAGGTTTTGAACGGGGCGAGCCCGCACGTCTCGAGGGCAGATTCCACGCGCCGGCGCACCTCTTCCTCGTCGAGGCCGTGGGCGCGTGGACCGAGCGCGACCTCGTCGAAAATGAGCGGCTTCGAGATCATGTGGCCCGGTTCTTGAAGCACGAAGCCCACGCGCGTGCCGATCTCGGCGATACTCAAGTTCAGAACATCGTCGCCGAGCACCTCGACGGTGCCCGAGTTCGGCTTCGCAAAACCCGTGATCGCGCTCGCGAGCGTCGATTTTCCAGCGCCGTTGTTGCCGAGGATCGCGAGCATCTCTCCGCGCCGCACCTCGAGATCGATTCCCCGCAGCGCGTGCACGCCCTCGTGGTCTTTATCGTGGCCGTGCAGCACGTGAAGATTGCGCACGCTGATGGCCGCGGTGGCGTCGGACCCCTCCCCCGGCACTTCCTCAGCCGAAACCGAGCCGAACCTCGCGGACCACTGCTCACGCCCCCACTCTCGCACCCGCGCGCATTCGCTCTCGCTCAGGCGGAGGGTGTCGAGCCGAGCGGGGTGCGCCGACGCTGGCGGTTCGATCCCCGCATAGTTGAGGGCCGTGAGGTGCAGCGGACGGCGAATGCCGTGCTCGGTGAGGAGCCCGGAGGTCACGAGCTCATCCGGAGTTGTATCGGCAACGAGGCGGCCGCCGGCCATCATGAGGATCCGATCGACTCCCCTGTGCAGCACTTCTTCGAGACGATGCTCGATGATGACGACACTCGCGCCGCTCTCCCGATTGAGGTCGTCAGCCAGTTCGATCATCGCGCGACCCGTCGCCGGGTCAAGGTTCGCGAGCGGCTCGTCGAACAGGAGAATCGGCACGTCGTCCACGAGCACGCCCGCGACGGCGACGCGCTGCTTTTGCCCGCCACTCAGTTCGTGCGGCGAGTGTTCGAGAAGCTCGGTGAGGCCCACGCGTTTTGCGACCCGCTCGACGATGCTCGGCATGTTGCCCGAGGCAACCTCCTGGTTCTCGAGCGAAAAGGCGATGTCCTCCGCGACCGTGAGGGCGACGAACTGCGCGTTGGAATCCTGGAGAACCGTGCCGGCCTCACCGGCGGTGCGCACGAGCGGTGCGCGCACCGGATCCACGCCACCGACCTTCACGCTGCCACTCACGCGTGCCTCGAAGCGGTGCGGCACGAGACCGTTCATCACGTGCAGCAGGGTCGACTTTCCCGAGCCACTCGGCCCCACGATCGCGACCTTCTCCCCCCAGCCGATCGTGAAGCTCACGTTCTCGACCGAGGGAAGTTTTTGGGTGCGGTAATGCACGCTCACGTCATCGAACACGATGGCGTGAGCGGCACGGTTCGCCTCGGGCGAATGGGAGGGAAGAGCCATGCGGAACGCTTAAGCGCCCACCTCGAGCGAGCCCGAGCGGATGCGCGTCTTCGCGTACAGCGCGAGGATGATCGAGCCAAACACGCAGGTGAGAATCGCATTCGTCACGAAGGCCAGGAGGCCCTGCACGATGACCTTATCGAACGGTTCGCCCATGAGCGTCACGTCGAGAATCCACGCGAGAACGCCCCATGCAACGAAGTGACCCACGATGACCGCGAGGTTGAAGCGCACGAGATCCCGGCGCGGGAACTCCCCCTCGTTTACGCGGTTACGAAGCATGAAGAAGCCCACGATGAGGCCGAATACAGCCGTCGGAATCTCCCACGAAAGCCAAATGCCGTAGCCGGTTGCGTCCGCGAGAATATGCCCCACGAAACCGGCGATGCCCGCGACGTACGGGCCATACAGGACCGCGAGAACCGCAAGGAGAGCGTACTGGAACGTGATCGATTGATTCGGCACGGGGACGGGAATCGCGACGAAGCGGCTCAGGACAAAAAAGAGGGCGGCACCGATACCGATGGCGACGACCTGCGTCACGGGAGAGACCTTACGGGTCACGGGAAGCGGTGCACTCGACGTAGGGGTTTCAGGGGTAGACATGAGGGGATCCTTTACTTTTCGACCTTCTCGAACACGACGTGCCAGCTGTTGCCGCGCCCGAGGTGGAAGGCATTCGCGTACGAGCCACGATTGATCGCGACAGCCACGCGATCAAGGGAATTCACGTAGATGAGCGATTCGCCAACCTCGACGTGCGCGAAGCTCGGCGCATACACGAGGCTCGTCGCGTGAACGGTTTGCCCGTTATGGGTGATCGTGAGGCGCACGTAGTCGCCGTGGAAAATACCGGCCTCTTCAAAGAAGGTGCGCGGGATGGACGTCCACAGGGAGCCGTAACGGTTATCGTGCGCGTCAATCGTGCCCGTAAGTGCGTTGCCCTCGATCTTCGGCGCAAGCACCGGGAGGGTCACGACCTCACTCACCTCGCGGCTCGGGCCGACCTGCTCGTACGTGATCGTTCCGCTCGCGAGCCGCGCACCGGTGAACGCGTAAATGTCACGCCCGTGGAAAGTGTAGGAATGCGCCGAACCTTCGCGCCGATTGAAATGCTCGTCGATCTCGCGCAGCTCCTCGATCCCGAAAAGCTTCTCGATGTGAGTGAGGGTGCCGTTGTTCGGGGTCACGACGTAGTGGCCGGTCGACGTGCGCGCCACCACGCTCAAGCGATCCGAGCCAACACCCGGATCCACGACCGAAACGAACACCGTGCCTTCGGGCCAATACGACACGACCTGCGCGAGGCGGTAGGAGCCCTCCCAAATGTCATAGGGAGGAATGTTGTGCGTGACATCGTGGATGCGCAATTCGGGGTGCACGCCCGTGGCGACGCCGTACATTGCGCTCACGGCGCCATCGACGTACCCGAAATCCGATTGCAGAACGAGCGGTTTCACCGCGCACCCTCCCTCTGTTCACCTGCACTGATACCCCCACAAGGATAGCGAGCGAGGCAAGAGGCATGAAGCTCCGTGGCGAAATGTGAACACCGCCGCAGGGTGCCTGTTGACATCTGTCATTCGCACGCGTGACAAAACCCAGCGAAGCTCCTGACGTTTTCCACTACTGGGTTCGCGAGCGATCGCGAAGAGTGGAGACATGAACACGGCACACACCCCCATCACCGTCTCGAACCTGACCCGCACATACGCGGGCGCAAAGAAAAAGAAAGCCTTCACCGCGGTGGACGGCATTTCCTTTCACGTCACCGAAGGCGAGGTCTACGGCCTCCTCGGCACGAACGGCGCAGGCAAAACGTCAACTCTCGAAATCCTCGAAGGCCTCGCACCCGCCACAAGCGGGAGCGTATCGGTCCTCGGCATGGACCCCACGAAGGACCGCGCGAACGTTCGCCCCCACACGGGAACCATGCTCCAATCCGGCGGCCTGCCCACCCAACTGACCGCCGCTGAAACGATTCGCATGTGGGCAGGAACGTGCTCGCAGCCGATGCCCCCAGAGCGGGCCCTCGACGCTGTCGACCTCACGCACCGCGCGAAGGTCAAGGTCGGCTCGCTCTCCGGCGGTGAACAGCGCCGCCTCGACCTCGCCTGCGCCCTCGTTGGGCAGCCCTCGATCCTCTTCCTCGACGAGCCCACGACCGGGCTCGACCCCGAATCGCGCCGCCGCGTATGGAGACTCCTCGAGAACCTCAAAACGCAAGGGGTCACGATGATCCTCACGACCCACTACCTTGAGGAAGCCGAGCGCCTCTGCGATCGAATCGGGATCATGCACCGAGGAGCAATCGTCCTCGAAGGCAGCCTGCGAGACATCGTCTCCACGGAAGCATCGGTGATCCGCTTCGGCGTCGGGGACGGGTCCGACGCCGCCGGCGCCTCCACCGCCCCTCAGCCTCCCGCCCTTGCCGGCGCCCAGGTCACTCGCTCCGGCTCCACGTACGAAGTGCGAACCGATCACCTTCAGGAGCACTCGCTCGCCATCTTGCAGTGGGCGCGAAGTGAGCGCCTCGCCCTGCGCGACTTCTCCTCGACCCCCGCATCCCTCGAGACCGTCTTCATGCGCGTGGCAGGCGAACAGAACTGACGGGCGCGCAGCAGACACCAAAGCTTCCACCGAAAGGACACCCCATGACCACGGCAACAGCCACAGCACATTCCACACCCCGCTCGAGCCGCCTTTCCCGCACGATTGCCCTCGCGCGCGCCGAGCTCACGCAGTTTTTGCGCAATCCCACTCTCCTGTTCATGGCGCTTCTCTTCCCCCTTGGCCTCACGGTCGCCATGTTCGTGCTCAGCTCCACGGGCGGCGGCGAGGCCTTCGCCGCCTCGCTCGCTCTCGAAACGTCCGTGCTTATGACGATGCTTCTCGTCGTGTACTACTCGGTTCTCTCGATGTCGACCACTCGGCGTGACGAGAAGGTCCTCAAGCGTCTGCGCACCGGAGAGGCGAAGGACTCGGATATTCTCGTGGCGATTGCTGCCCCGAGCTCCCTCCTCGCCGTCGTGTTGATGGTGCTCGCCCCAATCCTCCTCATCGTTCTCGGTGCTCCCGCACCAGTCAACGTCGTTCCTCTCATCGTCGCTGTCCTCGGCGGGATCGCCGTGAGTGCGGCACTCGGATTCCTCACGAGTGCCTTCACGATCAACGCCGAAGCCGCCCAGATCACCTCGCTACCCGTTATGGTCCTCGCGATCGCCTCCCAAAGCACCTTCCGCGCGCTCATGCCCGAACAGGTCACGCGCATCATCGACCGCACACCCTTCGCGCTCATGGGGGACCTCGCACACCTGGCATGGTCGGGAACGACGGTCACCGGTGGGTTCGAGCCGCTCGAATCCGGCGCGGCTCTCGCGGCCGCAACCGCGCCCATGCTCATGCTCGCACTGTGGGCCATAGCGCTCCTCGTGCTCGTGCCGAGGGTCATGAAGTGGGAATCTAACCGGTAAACCGCCGACTACGACCCGTGGGACACTGGTGGGGCTTCTCTCGGCCCCGCCAGTTTCCCCTTTTCCGCCAACAAACAGAGGACACCGCATGAGCACCGCCCCGGGCGACCACGCCGCAGAACCGGCGCGCGTTCGCAGCATGGAGAAATACGCGCTCTACACGAAGTGGTCCGTCGCGCTTGCGGCACTCTTCACTTGGCTCCTCTTTGCCATCCCCAGTATCACGGCAACAACCTCGAAGCACGCGGGCCTCACACCTCTGCTGTGGGCAGTCGCCACGGCTGCCCTCACGCTCTTCGTGAGCATCACTCTCCTACGCGAACCCGCATTCGAACTATTTCCTGAAAGACGGGGACGCGCGCGTGGAGCGAGGGTCAGTTTCATTCTGGTGCTCGTGAGCTGGATCGTGTGCATCCTCGTGTCCGTGCTCGCGCCCGTTTCGATCGGGGCGTGGGCAAGCGTCTACGCGATTCTGTGCACCGCGCTCTTCGCACTCGCCCACGCGCCGTGGATGCGACACAAGTGGATCGCCGTCACCGTCGCCGCCCTTCTCACGTGCGCAACGCAGCTCAGGATTGACGCCAGCACCGCACTCACATCGATCTGCATTCCCCTCATCTTCCTCACCGCCACGCTCTCCGCCTTCTGGGGCCTCGACGTTTTGCGCGACGCTGACCGGGCCCGCAAACTCGATGCCGAACTCCACGTCAGCGCGGAACGACTCCGCTTCGCCCAAGAGCTTCACGACACGATGGGTCAGAGGCTCGCGGCGATCAGCCTCAAAACACAGGTGGCGATCGCCCTCGTCGAACGTGGCGATAGGAACGCCATGAAGGAACTTCGCGAACTCCAGGAACTCGTGAAGGCCAGCACCGCCGATATGCGCGCCGTCGCCCACGGCTACCGGCGCATCAATCTCGCCACGGAGATCGCCGAAGCCCGTGCGCTCCTTGGAGCCTCACACATCAACGTCCGCGTCGACGGCGACTCCCTCGACGTTCCCGACAGCCGTCGAGAAGACGCCGCCTGGTTCGTCCGCGAAGCCACCACCAACATCCTCCGCCACTCCCACGCCACGAGTGCGCGCCTCACTCTTGCCGAGGACAACGTGGCTATGACGAACGACGGCGCGCTCGAAAGCCCCGGCCCACTCTCGGGTCTCGAGTCGCTCCGCCGCCGCGTGGCCGTAGCGGGCGGAAGCATCACCGTCGAGCATGACGCCCCGCACTTCACCGTGCGGCTATGCTTCGACGAGGGGCCGGCGAGTGTCAGACCCGCCCCCACCCACACACCCGAGGAGAGCGCATGATCCGCATCGCCATCGCCGACGATGAAACCCTCGTTGCCTCTTCCCTCGCGACCCTGCTCGGGCTCGAAGAGGATTTCGAGATCGCCACCGTGTGCGGCTCGGGCGAGGAGATACTCGAGTGGTGGGCCCGAGACACCGGCGGCGCCGACGTTCTCGTGTGCGACCTGCAGCTTGGCGGGATCGACGGCATCGAAACTGCGCATCGCGTGCGCGAGAAACACCCCGGTGTGCAGGTGCTTATCGTGACGAGCCACGCACGGCCCGCAGCCCTCAAGCGCGCGCTCGAACGCGGTATCGCGGGATTCCTCCCGAAAACGTCGGACGCGAAAGAGTTCGCCGCGGCCATCCGCACCGTCCACGCCGGACGGCGCTACCTCGACCCCGAAACAGCGGCCCTCGCGATCAACCAGGGCGACAGCCCCCTCACGGTCCGCGAGCGGGAACTACTTGAACTAGCGGGGCGGGGCCTTTCCATCGACGACATCGCCTCCGAAGCGCACCTCGCGGCCGGAACCTGCCGAAACTACCTCTCGAACGCGATGGCAAAAGTTGGTGCGGCCAACCGCTTCGAAGCCTTCACCGTGGCGCGCGACCGCGGCTGGCTCTCGTCATGAGCACGTTGCCGGGCAGGGAGTGCCGGTTCCACGGCTTTGAGAGGGGAGCAAACAGACTAGAGAGCCCCTTCAGGTGTCGTAGCGTCGCTTTTCTCCCCCAGGAATTAAGGCAAAACCAGGGAGGGGCCCCGCGCCGCAGCGCGAGACCCCTCCCGTTTAAGCCCTAGGGCTCAGCGGATCATGCTCAGGCGTCGGCCTGGCCGTCACCTTCAGCCTCGGTTGCAGGCTTAGCGTCCTTGGCGGACTTTGCAGCCATCATGCCGCCAGCGGCGAGCAAAGCCGCGGCGCCTGCGGCGACCGGAGCGGCCTCGAAACCGGTGCGCGGAAGCGGACCACGGTTGTTTTCTGCATCCTTCTTAACCTTCTTGACCGGCTTCTTCGGCTGCTTCTTCTCCGGCTTCTTGGGAGCGGGCGCAACCGGAACAGCCGCGTCGCTCGGGTCCTTGCCGGGCGCAGGCTGTGCCGACGGCTCCTCGGGCTTGGGCTCCTCGGGCTTCGGCTCTTCCGGCTTCGGCTGTTCCGGCTTCGGCTCGGGCTTGGGCTTGGGCTCTTCCGGCTTAGGCTCGGGCTTCGGCTCCTCAGCCTCATCCCAAATCGGCAGAACCTGCACGACCGTCGGGCGCGGGCCGGTCTGGTTGTACTCAGGGAAGAAGGAGTGCTGCTCGCTGAACTTGCCATCTTCACCCGGGTGCTGAACCGACACGAATGCCGAGTAGTCCTCGTCGCGAACGATCGGGCCACACGTCTCTGCCTCGCGAGGCACAGAGAGGAACTGCTCGACGTTGCCGCGCATGTCTCCCTCGAGGGTCACGCGGAACAGGCCATCGTTGTAGCCGATCCCGCTCGGGGCACCGTCGGTCGAAATCCAGAGGTTGCCCACAGAGTCGAACGCGAGGTTGTCCGGGCAGGAAATGGGCGAAACCGACGTCGGATCGACGTTGCCGTAGAAGGTTTGGTCGCCACCGTTCGGGTCGCCGGCCACGAGGAGAAGGTTCCACGCGAACTCGGTGCTCGTCTGGTCACCCTGCTCGTCGAGCTCGAGAACCTGACCGTCGCGGTTCTTCTGGCGCGGGTTCACTTCATCCACCTGGAAGATCTCGCGCTTCGAGTTGTTCGTGAGGGCCGCGTACACCTTGCGCGAGTGGTGCGAGGGCTCGACGTCCTCGGGACGGTCCATCTTGGTGGGCTCCACCTTGTCGGCAGCGGTGCGGGTGTTGACCGCAATCTCTTCGACAGTCATGCCCTCAACCTGCGACTTGCCGCCCAGGATCAGCGGAACCCATTCGCCGGTGCCGTCGAACTGACCGTCCGAAGGAACGGCGCCGCTGCCGTCGATTTCTTCCTTGGGCGAGTTGCCGTAGAAGCGCGCGACGTAGAGATCGCCCTCGGTGAGGAGCGTCATGTTGTGCTTGCGATCGCCCTCGACGTACTTCTCCTTGGAGACGAACTTGTACATGTACTCGAAGCGCTCATCGTCACCGGAGTAGACAACCGCGCGGCCGTCCTCGGCGATGATGACGTTCGCACCCTCGTGCTTGAAGCGGCCGATCGCGGAGTGCTTCTTCGGGGTCGAGGTGGGGTCCCACGGGTCGATCTCGATGACGTAACCGAAGCGGTTGACCTCATTCTCGTAGCCGTGGTTGGTCGCGTTGAAACGGTCCTCAATCATATCGAAGCCGTATACGGTCTCGCCCGAGCCGAGCCCGAGGCGGGCGTTCGACTGAATGTTCTCATCGGCAACGAAGTAGCCGTGGAAGTTTTCTTCGCCCGAAAGGAGCGTGCCCCACGGGGTGAGGCCACCCGAGCAGTTCGCGAAGGTGCCGAGGATCGTGCGGCCCTTGGGGTCGTCCTTCGTTATCACGAATTCGGAGCCCGCGGCGGGGCCGGTGAGTTCATACTCCGTGTCGAGGAGGAAGCGGCGGTTGAGTTTTCCGCCCTTCACGTAGGTGTAGGGCGACTTGCGGTCCTTGCGCTCGAGCTCCACGACGGTGAGCCCCTGCGCAGCCATCGTGATGGCGACCTGGTCTTCCTTCATCATGTCCTCCGGGAACATGATGTTCGCGTTCGTGTACTCGTGGTTCACGAACATGACGGCGCGCAGGCCATCCGAGCCGGGGATCTCCTGGATCTCCGTGTAGTCGTTGTTGTACCCGAACTGCTTCGCCTGGGCTTCGGGAGTCTGGTTGTTCCAGTCGAACTCAGGCGAGTCGTCGAAGAGGGGGTCGCCCCACTTGATGACGGGCTCCCAGCGGTAGCCCTCGGGGACATTGAATTCGTCGACATCCTTGTTGACGGGAGCGATGGGGGTGAAGCGGAGCTTCGAGCCATTCGGCGCTTCGGGGGCCGAGCCGATCGTGGGGTTCGGGGCGCTCGGGTCGGCAGCGAAGGCGGCCTGACCCATGCCCTGCGTGCCGCCGGCGGCGATCACGAGGGCGCTTGCGGCAGCACCGCCGAGGAGCGAGCGGCGGCTGATCGCGGCGGAGACGATGTCACCGATGTAGGAGTTGTTGCTCGTGTTGCATGCGGGCTTCGCGCACTGGTTGTCGCACTTGAGTGCGCAGGTCACTGCGGAACGCTTGCCGCGAACGTGATCCTTCATGAGGAGCGGGAGGTGGAGCACCATTGGAGGCATCCCTTCAATGTGGTTGGTGATCGGACGCAGTTACAGTGCTCTACGCGAGGGACCAACATCCGCAGTAAAAGTGACGCCCACGTGAATTTTTTTCAAAGAACAGTCAAGACGTGCGCGTGCCGCCCGCAACGAGGGGCGGATGAAGCACCTACCTACACCCTCACGAAGAAGACACAGGCGGGCGGCGAAAAAGTCCCTGGAAGAGCCGCGGCGCCGTGCGCGGGGTCGCATCGCGCACCTCAGCAAGCGCGGGAACGCGCTCCGCGAGCGCCTTCTCAATGCGCAGGTGGAGCGTCACTTCGGACAGTTCGCAGCCCTTGCACGCCCCTGCGAACTCGACACTCACCACCGGCCCGGCATCGCCCCACTCGACACCAACGATGTGCACTTTTCCGCCGTGCGAGGCGATGTAGGGCGCGAGGTCACCGTCAATCACATCGGTCGCGGCAAGACGCACGGCCTCGACGCGCCTGTCCACCCCGATTTGAGACTCAAACTCCGCGAGGTGGGGCGCCGCCTCGGCAATCATGAGCGCAAGACCCTCGCGAACAGCCTCGGCATCGTTGCGCCAGGAATATCCCGCGCGCAGCCACACCCAGAGTCCGTGAGGCTCCGCCACGATTCGTTCAAGCTGCGGCAGTGCCTCGGCAATCGGCTCCCAGCCAAGCGGCAACGACGCCCCCTGCACGCTCCACCTCAGCGCTCGCTCCGCCCCGGTTACGCTCGTCGGAGCGGGGGTGGCATGGCCAAGACTTGGCACGGCACGCTGGGAGTGGTCGGGCAAAGCGTGAGGTCCGACGCTTGCCGGGGAACCGTCGGAACCCACGCCCACTACAGCGCTCCCACCGCGAGCTTCGCGATAAACGCTCCCACCCACGCGAGCGCGAACATGTAGCAGAAGGCGAGGGCGGGCCATGTCCACGAACCGGATTCGCGACGCAACGCCGCGATGGTACTAGTGCACTGCAGCGCGAACACGAAGAACACGAGGAGCGCGGCTATCGTGCCTGGCGTGAAGAGGAGCTGGCCTTCGTGCGGTCCGGGACCCCACGTGAGAGAGGAGAGAGCATCGCCGGGGTTTTCTGGATCGGACGCACTCGCGATCTGCCCGAGCGTCGAAACGAACACTTCGCGCGCGCCGAGCGAGGCCACGACACCGACGCTCACGCGCCAATCGAAACCAAGGGGCTCGAACACGGGCTGGACGGCCTTGCCGAGGCCCGCACCGTAGGAATGCTCAAGCTGGTAGGTCGCCACGGCCGCCGAATCGGACTGGTCGATGCCCGCGGCCGCGAGCTCCGCATCGCCCACGGCCGGGAGGTTGAGCAGCGCCCACAACACGAGTGTGAGCAGGAGGATGATGCGTCCCACCTTCGTGAGAAAGCCCTTCACGGGAATCCACGTGTTCGTCACGAGCTCGCGCACCGTTGGGATGCGGTAGGTAGGCATCTCCATGTAGAAGGGGAGGTTTGCCCGACCGCGCCCAAAAATCTTCGAGAACACCCACGCCGAGCCCATCGCAGAGCATGCCCCGAGCACGTACAACCCAAAGAGCGCCGCGCCCTGCGCGCCGATCACTCCGCCGAGGCGGGCATCGGCCGGGACCAGCATCGCAATCAACATCGTGTACACGGGAAGACGTGCCGAGCACGTCATGAGAGGGATCGTAAGCATCGTCGCGAGCCGGTCGCGGGCCGACGGCAGCGACCGCGTCGCCATAATCCCCGGAATCGCACACGCGAGGCTCGAGAGCATCGCGACGAACGCCCGGCCCTCGAGGCCCGCACCTGCCATGACCCGATCCATGAGGAACGCCGCCCGCGACATGTAGCCGGACGCCTCGAGGATGGCGAGCGCGAAGAACAGCAGGAAAATCTGGGGAACGAACGTGAGAACGCCGCCCACGCCACCGATCACGCCATCGGCCACGAGACCGGCAAGCCAGTCGATACCGATATTTTCGCGCGCAACATCTCCGAGGAACGCGAAGCCCTCTTCGATCCAGCCTTGAATGGGAGCAGCGACCGTAAAAATAAGCTGGAACAGCGCAAACATCGCCGCAAAAAACACGAGGCTGCCCCACACGGGATGCAGCAGCACCGCATCGAGCTTGCGGGTGCGGGCGTGGGTGCCGGGCGCGCGATAGTGCGCGGCTTCGAGCACCGAATCGATCCACGCAGCGGAGCCCTTCGGGTTGGTGGGAGCGGCAATGGCGGGGCTCGGCCAGTCCTCCTCCGACGCCAGCTCGGCTTTCAGCGCGTCGAGCTCTCGGTGGTTTCCGGCCGTCACGACGAGAACGCGGTGGCCAAGCGCCTTCGACAGTGCCGCGACGTCCACACTGCCGCCGCGCGAGAGGAATTCGTCGGCATGGGTGAGCGCCACAAGGATCGGCAGACCCGTGCGTTGAAGCTGTGCAATGAGCCCGAGCGAGCGGCGCATACTCGTCGCGTCAAGCACCGCGATGAGCGCATCCGCGCGGCTTTCATCGCTGAGCGATTCGAGAACAACCTGTTCATCGGGGCTGATGGGGTCGAGCGAGTAGGTGCCCGGGAGGTCCTCCACCTGGGCGTCGATTCTCGCGCCGGAGGCGTCCTGCACTTCGACGCTACCCACGAACCTGCTGACCGTGACGCCCGGGTAGTTCGCGACCTTCGCCCGCATGCCCGTGAGGGCGTTGAACACCGTGGATTTACCGGCGTTCGGGTTGCCCACGAGCGCAAAACGGCGCGCGCCGGTATCGCGCGGCGCTTCCGGCGCCGCATCGTGGCAGGTCATGCTGCCTTCTTCTCGACCGAGTTGTTGGGGTGCTCATCCCCAACGTGCACGAGGATGCGTGCCGCGTCGCGCTTTCGAAGGACGATTTCGCAATCGGCAACGCGGAACACGAGCGGGTCACGCATGGGCGCCTTGCGCACGAGCTCAACCTCGAGACCCGGGTGGAAGCCCAGGTCAAAGAGGCGGCGGCACAGAACAGAATGCGAGTCACGATACGCCGCGATGATCGCCGTGACCCCCTTCGGCACATCGCTCAAGGCGATCGTCGAAGCGAAGGGGCAGTCGAGGGTGCACACGAGCGCACGCGAGGTGAGCTCGTTGGCGAGCGACGTCATCTCGGGATAGGCAACTGACATATTTGCAAGGTTAGCATTGCCTAATCTAACTAGGAAGGGACGTGGGGCACGCCACCGTCGGACCGAAGAACCCCCGGGCAGTGCCGCAGATCTGAATACTCAGTGAACGAGCTGCAACATTTCACCTCCTGCCTTGCCGTAAATTCCCCGCCATTGGTCTTCTTAAAGCGGCTTTAGAAAACCGTTCACTTCTGCCACTCTCCGAAACCCCTTACCCACAAAGGAGACCATCATGGCCACATCCCCGATCGCCCGCCGCTCCCTCCTCGCCGCTGGCGGGGCCGCCTTCGCCGCCGCAGCAGCAGGATGCGGCGGAGGGAACAAAGCCGACGTCAAGGGCGCCACGAACGAAATTGGCGACGACCCGACAAAGATCAAAGGCACGATCACCTACGCCTACTGGGACATCAACCAGGAGGCCATGCTCACCGACGTCATGAAGGCCTTCAACAAGAAATACCCGAACGTCAAAGTCCAGCTGAACATGGTGCCGTTCAAGGACTACTTCACCAAGCTTCGCGCGCAGGCTTCGTCGAAGGCTCTTCCCGACGTCTTCTGGATGAACGGCCCGAACTTCCGCTCCTACGCGGAAAACGGCCAGCTTGCGTCCCTCAAAGCCCTCGTCGACGACGGGCTCATCGACCCGAACAAATACCCGAGCGCACTCGTCGACATGTACACGGTCGACGGCGAACTCTTCGCGACGTGCAAGGACGTCGACTGCGTAGGTATCTGGTACAACAAGAAGCTCTTCGACCAGGCCGGCGTTGCCTACCCGGACGAAACCTGGACGCTCGACACCTACAAGGAAAAGGCACTCGAGCTCACCGACAAGCTTCCCGACGGCGTGTGGGGCTGCGCTGAGGTTTTCTCGCGCACAGCCTCCTACTACCACTCGATCGCCATCAACGGCGGATGGGTAATCTCCGACGACAAAAAGAAGTCCGGCTACGACGACCCCAAGACGATCGAGGGCGTGAAGTTCTGGCGCGACCTCATCGAGATCGGCGCATGCCCCGACCAGGAGTTCCTTGCTGAAAACTCGTGCTACGGCATGTTTGAAGGCGGCCAGGTGGCCATGCAGTGGTCAGGCAACTGGCGCGTTGGCGCACTCATCGGCTCCTCCGTGAAGAACGACTGCGCCGTCGCGTATCTTCCCGGCGGCGACGACCGCAAGACCGCCGTGCACGGCCTCGGCCACGTGATCTCTGCAAACACCAAAAACCTCGCTGCCTCCCAGGCCCTCGTGACCTTCCTTGCGGGTGAAGAAGCAGCCAAAATCAGCGCGGAATCCGGGATCGCGCTCCCCGCTCTCGAAGGCACCCAGGATCCGTACGTCGACGCCCAGCCCGGCTATAACCTCGAGGTCTTCGTCGACCAGGCACACAACTACGCCGTGCCTTTCCCCGTCTCCAAGACGTGCCCCGAATGGGAGGAACTCGAGGGTGAATACCTCTCGAAGGTCTTCAACGGGGAAATCACCGCGGAGGACGGCTGCCGCGAGCTCGCGAAAGCGATGAACGAGGTCCTCGAAAAGGAAAACAGCTAAACGCCCGGACTCTCCCTACCCCTTGACCGAGCCCTCCGTGAGGCCACCGCGCCAGAAGCGCTGCAGCACGAGAATGAGGATCGCGAGCGGGATCACCGAGAGCAGCGCGCCGCCGGTCGTGAGCTGGAAAAACTCCGGCAAACGATCCGTTTGCGCGCGCCAGTTATCGAGGCCCAGAGTGATCGGGTAGAGCTTCTCGTCGGCAAGCATCACGAGGGGCAGGAAGTAGTTGTTCCAAATCGCCACGAATTGGAACAGCAGGATCGTCACCACCGCCGGCGTGAGCTGAGGAAGGGCAAGCCTGTGGAACAGCCCAATCTCGCTCACGCCGTCGAGACGCCCCGCCTCAAGCATCGAATCCGGAACGGCCGCACTCGCGTAGATTGACGCGAGGAACAGACCGAACGGGCTCACGAGCGACGGAATAAGCACGGCCCAGTACGTGTTTGTGAGCCCCACGCTCGAGAACAGGAAAAACAGCGGGAGCGCGGTCGCGGTGCCCGGCACGAGCACACCACCGAGCACGAACGCGTACACGGCCCTGCGGCCGGGGAAGCGGTATTTCGCGAGCGCATACCCCGCGGCGACCGCGAAGTAGGTCGCGAGCACCGAGCCCACTCCCGAATACAGAAGCGAGTTGAGCGCCCAGCGCGAGAAGATCCCGCCATTGGCCGTAAAGACAGCCTTGAGGTTGTCGAACAGCAGGAATTCTTTGCCAAACCAGAAGCCGCTCGTACCAAACAGGTCCTCGGTCGACTTCGTCGCGTTCACGATCACCCAATAGACCGGCACGAGGAAGTACATCGCGACGATCGCCAAAAGCGCCGTCACAATGATCGTCGTCGCTGGCTTGCGACCGGCCGAGCGGGCACCCGAACGCTGATCCCGCTCAAGGCGCATAGCCTGCTTCTTCCTCGAACGTTCGCTGACGTGCGTCGTTTGCGTGGCGCTCATCGCTTCCTCTCCGCCCACGAGGAGACCCCGAGAGCAATGGCCGAAAGAACAAAGGCCGAGACCGCGATGATTACGGCCTGCGCGGCCGCCATCCCAACCTCGTTGTATTGGAACGCGTACGCATAGGCGCTCATGTTCGGCGTGTACTCGTTCGTGATGCCCGAGCTCATCGTCATCAGTAGGCGAGGCTCCGCGAACAGTTGGAGCGTGCCGATGATCGAGAAGATGATCGTCAGCAAAAGCGCCGGCCGAATGAGTGGCAACTGAATGGAGGTCACGATCTTCAAGGGGCCGGCCCCGTCGATGCGGGCGGCCTCGTACAGCTCACCGGGAATGGCCTTGAGCTGGGCGATGATGATGAGCATGTTGTAGCCCGTATACGTCCAGGTCACGATGTTCGCGATCGACCACAGCACCATGTCTGGGCTCAGGAAATCGGCCTCAATTCCCACGAGCTGAAGCGCATCAACGATGGGGCTCAGACCCGGGATGTACAGGAACGACCAGAGGATAGTGGCGATCACGCCCGGAATGCCGTAGGGCAAAAAGTAGGCGCTTCTAAAGAATCCCGGCCATTTCGCCGCGGCACTTTCGAGAAGGAGCGCGAGGATCGTTGCGGCGACGATCATGACGCTCACCTGCACGACGCCAAAGAGGATCATGCGCCCGATCGAGGCCACAAAGTTCTGGTTCGCGAGCGCGGCGATGTAGTTATCGAAGCCCGCGAACGAAGTCTCGATACCTCCCTCGCCGAGGAGGCCGTGGCGCTCCACGGTCGTGAAGCTGTAGCCAACCGCCATGATGATCGGCACCACCATCGTGCCGATGAACAGCACCAAAAACGGTGCCATAAGTACCCAGGGTGCCCACTTCGATTTCATCGCGCCTCCTCCGCGTTGAGGCCCATGCCTTGCATAATCTCGGTGATGTCTTTCTGCGTGACCGCAAGGAGGTCCACGAGGGGCTGCTCACCGTTGATCGCTTTCGTCATTCCCGTGCCCACGACGTCCATGAAGCGCTGCATAAGCGGCGCCCACGTCCATTCGAGGTTCTGCCCCTCGGCCATGGGCACCATGACCTCTTCGTTGTAGTTTTGGCCCGAGAAGAACTCTGATGGTTGTGTGCGGGACTCACCGATGTAGTCCGCCGACGGCGACCAGCCGATACCGCAGTTCTCGATCATCGCGTCGATTCCCTCGGGGCTCGTGCACATCCACGTGCAGAATTCGAGGGCCTCGGCCGGGTGCTTACTCGTGGAGAGGATTGCCGCTGACGAGCCGCCGTGGGCTCCCGAGGCGTAGCCATCACCCCACGTTGGCATGGGCGCGACGGCCCACTTACCTTTGGCGCCCGGCACCGCTTCGATGAGAGCGTCGCTCCACGATCCGGAGATCGTGCTCAGCACCTTGTCGTCACCCGTGGCCGCCATCCACGGCGTCGAAAACGCGCCGTATCCGGTGCCCACGAGGTTGTCGGCGAGGATGCCATCCCAGAACTCGGCGACCTTGAGCGATTTCTCGTCGGTCATGTTGATGACCCATCCATCGCCCTCGGGCTTGAACCACGTGGCACCCGCCTGCATGGCCCACATGACGAAGTAGGAACCGTCGCTCGGATCGAGGGTAAAGATCGTCTTACCCGCATCCTTGACGGCGCCCGCGACCTCGCGGAACTCGTCCCATGTGGACGGCGGCGTAAGGCCAAGCTCCTCTTCGAGCACTTCGCGATTGTAGAAGTTTGCGACGGGGCCCGTGTCTTGCGGAACGGCCCACACGGACTCGCCCACTTGCGCTTGCGCGAAAGCGCCCGGATCAAATTTGTCTTTGACGATCCCGTAGCGAGAGAGGTCCACGAGGGCGCCCGCGAGCGCGAACTCGGGGACGGAGCGGAGTTCAACCTGCGCAATGTCGGGGCCGCCTCCTGCGGCTACAGCGGAGAGAATCTTGGCGTAGCCGCCACTTCCGCCGCCGGGGATCCATGAGGCTTCCACGTGGATGCGGTCTTGGCTCCTGTTGAATACGTCAGCGACTTTTTGAAGGTCTTTGACCCACGCCCAGTAGGTGAGCTTTACGCGATCCTTCGACGGTGGGATTGTGGCTTCGGCGTTAACCGAGCCGGGGTTTGGTGGAGCGCAGCTCGCGAGGGCACCCGCGAGTGCGGCGCCTGTTCCGGCGAGCGCGGTACGCCGCGTGATGGGTTTCATGGGACCTCCTTGTCGATCCGCAACGGTGCGGCCCTCGACGTTGGGTCGGCCAGCACCCATGCGGCCTGCATCACATTTTATTATACGCCTACCCCTCGGACCTGGGCAAACACCACGCCGTCCAACCGAAAAGGCCGAAGAAAGGGGCCGCGGCGTCGCTAGTTTTGACGCGCTTGACGGGCTGCTTCTACCTCGAAAACCGAGCAGCTGAAAGAATGGGGCCATGGCTGAATTGGTGGATGTCGCGCCCGGAGTCCTCGTGCACACCTCGCGCCACGAGGCACTCAATAGCGTTGTGCTCGCCTCGATCAGCGAGGCGATGCTCGTCGATCCGGGAGGGGAGGTCGATGAGCTCGATGACATCGCTGACCAACTCGACGAGCGCGGCTTGAGCGCCCTTTCTGGCTTCGCCACCCACGCCCATCACGATCACGTCCTGTGGCATCCGGCTTTTGGTGATGTCCCGCGGCTCGCCTCTCAGGCAACCGTCCGCCTTGTCGAAGCCGATCGCGAGCGCCTCCTCGAGCGCGCCGCTTCGGACGATCCGGGCCTTGATTCTCGGCCCGACATCGCCGCGCTGCTCGGCCGGCTCTACCCCACCCCACAGGCTCCGGCCGATGCCCACCGCACATGGCTCCCAAAGGGTGCGGCACCGGACGGCTTCGAGCCCGAATTGCTCACTCACGACGCCCACGTCCCGGGCCACACAGCGCTATGGCTACCCGACCAGCGCATCCTGATCGCGGGCGACATGCTCTCGAGCATCGAGCTCCCTTTGCCCGATCTCGACGGCTGCGACTATCGCGCACGCGTGCTCCAAAAGCGCAGCTTCGACCCTTTCCGCGCCTACCTCGATGCACTCTCACTGCTCGAGCCCTACGCACATGAGGCGCGACTCGTCATTCCTGGCCACGGCCCCCTTGGCACCGATGCGCTCGACAGGCTCGAGCGCGATCGGGCCTACCTCGAGACGATTCTCGAGGGCGGCGATCCCCGTGATGAACGCCGATCGATACCTCGCATGGAGGCGTGGCACGCGCGCCTTCGGGAGGCAGTAGGGCGCGGGTAACCGTCGGACCCTTCTTCCGCGTGGAGAAAAATTCGTAGGCATGCGCGAAAACGGGGAAATAGCGCAGTTATCGACACCTCGATTACGCGAGGCACAATAGGGAAACCCCCGGTCTGCCTTCACGAGGCACAACCGGGGGTCAATCCCTTTACCCTTATCCCCGCACGACGAGACCCCACTTTGCGGGATCCGTGCGCGATGCATTAAGGCAACTACGTCCGCCTTGAAAAAACCAGGAAATGGGCTCACGATTGGCTGTATTTCCTGCAATTCCCCTCGGAAGCGCAACAAACTGCCTGGTCAGCGCCTTGAGCGATTCGCGAAATATTACGCGAGTCACACAATCCGCACGCCACCTTGCACCACTCACGCTCCTTTTTGCATTACGTGCCCGTTCACTCGCATGGCCTGCGCGAGGCCGACGCCCCCGCCCCAAGAATGTACTAACTTCATCAATACGTGGCCCGGCTCACGCGAATAACGTGACCTCTGAAACCTCAAGCTGCAATGGACCAAAGTCCCGCCTACGCTTAAAGCGTCACAGACTCAACGCTGGTCTTTTCGGCGTTTTCGCCGCGGGCCAGACGAACATCCGCGAAAGGGATGAAACTCCATGGCGAAAAAGACACTCGCCCAGCACACCGTTGATCAACTCGTTGCTATGGGCGTCGAGCGCATTTACGGCGTTGTGGGCGACTCCCTCAACCCCATCGTGGATGCCGTGCGCACGACCAAGGGCATCGAATGGATCCACGTGCGCAACGAGGAAGCCGCGGCTTTCGCGGCAGGCGCCGAAGCCCGCGTTACGGGCAAGCTCGGCGTATGCGCAGGCTCGTGCGGCCCCGGCAACACGCACCTCGTTCAGGGCCTTTACGACAACCACCGCGACTCCGTCCCGGTTCTCGCGATTGCTTCGCATATCCCGAGCGAAAAGATCGGGACCGGCTTTTTCCAGGAGACCCACCCCGAGCTTCTTTTCAACGAGTGCTCGGCCTTCTGCGAAATGGTCAATTCGGGCAACCACGGCGCGCAGATGCTTCATAACGCCGCGCAAACCGCGCTTGCGAAGAAGGATGTTTCGGTCCTTGTGATTCCCGGCGACATCGCCAGCCAGGAGGTCACGATTGAAGCGACCCGCACCCTCACCACGACCTTCGGCGCGATCCAGCCGCAGGCCTCGGTCGTCGAGGAACTCGCCCGCCTCGCGAACTCGGCAAAGAAGATCACCCTCTTTGCCGGGGCCGGTATCGAGGGGGCACGCGCGGAAGTCCTCGAGCTCGCCGACACCCTCAAGGCGCCGATCGGGCACGCTTTCGGCGGCAAGGAGTTCATCCAGTACAACAACCCGTTCGACGTGGGCATGAGCGGCCTGCTCGGCTACGGCGCTGCCTACGAGGCAACTCACGAGTGCGATCTTTTGATCCTGCTCGGCACGGACTTCCCGTACTCGGAGTTCCTTCCCCGCGAAGGCAAGCCGAAGGTTGTGCAGATCGATGCCGACGGCTCGCGTCTCGGCCGCCGCGTGCCCCTCGATCTGGGCGTGCACGGCGATGTGGCTCTCACGATCCGCGCGCTGCTGCCCCAGCTCAAGCAGAAGAAAAACCGCTCGTTCCTCAACTCGATGCTGCGCAAGCAGGAGAAGGAGCTCACGCACGTCGTCAACTCGTACACGAAGCGTGCGTCGCGCCTCAAGCCGATCCACCCGGAGTACGTTGCGAGCCTCCTCGATGAGTTCGCGGACGACGATGCTGTGTTCACGGTCGATACGGGCATGTGCAACGTGTGGGCCGCACGCTACATCGAGCCGAACGGCAAGCGCCGCATCTTCGGCTCGTTCCGTCACGGCACGATGGCTAATGCCCTCCCCCAGGCGATCGGCGCCTCGGCTGCACAACCCAACCGCCAGGTCATTTCGATGAGTGGCGACGGCGGCCTCGGGATGCTCATGGGCGAACTTCTCACGGTGCGCCTGCACCAGTTGAACACGAAGATTGTCGTGTTCAACAACTCGAGCCTCGGCATGGTGAAGCTCGAGATGCTCGTGGCGGGCCTTCCCGATTTCGAGACTGACCACGATTCGGTGAACTTCGCGAAGATCGCCGAAGGTGCCGGCATCCCCTCGATCCGTATCGAGAACCCAAAGACCCTGCGCAAGGACCTCAAGAAGGCTCTCGCCGCCCCCGGCCCCATGCTCATCGACATTGTGACGGATCCGGACGCGCTTGCGATGCCTCCGAAGATCACGCTCGAGCAGATGAGCGGTTTTGCAACCGCGGGCGGAAAGATCGTGCTCGAGGGCGGCGTGGGCAAGATGGTGAATCTTGCGAAGTCGAACGTGCGTAATATTCCGCGACCCGGAGCGTTCTTCTAGGAACTCTCGCGAGCGGCTAAGGCGAAAGGCGGTCTCCTTTAGGAGATCGCCTTTTGCAGTTGGTCTGCGGCGACACGCACGGCTTCAACCATGTCGAGGTCGCGCGAGGAGTCACTTCCCTGCCAGGTGACGGCCACCGCGGCAACGGGCCATCGGGCGCCGTCAAAAACGGGGAGCGCCACCGAGCGGTGCCCCTCGAGAACCTCGCCGTTTTCGACGGCGTAGCCGCGCGTGCGTGTGTCGCGTGCGTCGGCGAGCGCGCGGGCAACGGGGAATGCTGGGCCAACGTCGGCACCGAGATGAGGCTCGAGCACGGTTTCTCCCGTGAACACTGCGGCGAGCTGATTGGCTGGCAGGGCGCTGAGAATTGCGCGGCCACTTGCGGTGAGGTGGGCAGGCACGCGCACGCCGACGTCGGTGGGGTAGGAGGCGGGTTTGCTGAGGCGTGCTTCGACGACGTAGAGCACGTGGCGGCCCTGAAGCACGGCGACGTGCGAGATCTCGCCGACTCGATCCGTGAGACGTTCGGTCACGCGCTTGCCGAGGCGCGCGAGCGGAGCCTGCCGGGTGTAGCCGAAGCTGAGTTCATAGGCGGATGGGCCAAGGCCGTAGGCGTGCAGGTCCGAGTAGTGGAGAACGAAGCCCTGATCGAGGAGTTCGGCGAGGATGTCGTACGTGCTCGAGCGCGGAATATCGAGTTCGCTCGCGATGCGCGAGGCGGCGATGGGCCTCGAGCGCTGCGCGAGGTAGGTGAGGATCCTCAACGTTGAGGCGGCTGCGGGTACTTTCGACGGCATAGGGCACACACTATCGGGCGCGCCTGGAGCGAATCCATTTGGATACAGTCCATCCGCCCATAATGGTGGGTGTGAACACCGTGAGCAGTACCGAAAGAAGTCCGTGGCAAGGCCGAGTCGACGGCGAGGGGGTCGCACATGCGCGCTGGCATCAGCGCGTGTCGCTCGTGAGCGAGAATCAACCGCCCAAGGGCCCGCACGTGGCTCTCGCGGGTTTCGCCTCGCACGAGGGGGTGCGCCGAAACCACGGTCGCGTAGGAGCCGCCGAGGCGCCGGCGGCACTGCGTTCGGCTCTTGCAAGCATGGCTCTTCACGGCTCGCTCGCCTCGGGTGAGGTGGCTCTTGCCGACTGGGGCGACGTTGCGACGATCGGCGAGGCTCTCGAGGAGGCGCAGGCGGCGATGGGGAGCCTGACGGCCACCGCGCTCGGCACCGAGGGCAATCGCCTCACGCTCGTGCTCGGTGGCGGCCACGAGACCGCGTGGGCGAGTTACCTCGGGCTTCGCGAGCACCTTGGCGGCGAGGGATCCGACGGTTGCCGCCTCCCATCGTGGGGTGTTCTCAATCTCGACGCTCATTTCGATCTGCGCAGCGCCCCGACGCCGACGAGCGGGACTCCGTTCTTGCAGATGGCTGAGGCGGAGGCGGCCGAGGGGCGCTCCCTCAATTACGCCGTGCTCGGGATCGCGGAGCCAGGCAATACGCGCGCTCTGTTTGAGACTGCCGATGCGCTTGGGGTTGAGTACCGCACGGATCTGGAGTGCCTTGAGATGGGTGCCGAGGGCGTCGCGCGGTTCGTCGAGGAGTTCGCCGCCCGTATCGACGTTCTCTACCTGACGATCGACCTCGACGTGCTGCCCGCCCACACGGCGCCCGGGGTGTCGGCCCCGGCGGCACTTGGCGTGGATTTGCCGATCATCGTGGCGGCGGTGCGGGCCGCTGCGCGCACCGGGAAACTCTCGCTCATGGACATAGTCGAGCTGAATCCGCGCTTTGACGTGGATGGACGCACCGCGAAGTCCGCGGCTCGACTCGTGAGCGAGGCCGCGCACATCCTCGCTCGCTGACTAGGATGTGACCTAACCCCTCTTTCCTTCGCGCGACTGGAGCTGTTCATGAGCACTCACGCATCCTCCTCCCCCACGCCTTCCACGAGCCCGGGGCTCATGGAACGCCAAGGCATTGAGATCGTTGCTGAATCCGAGCGCACGGCGAAGCCGAGCGACCTTTTCTGGCCGTGGTTCGCCGCAAACATCTCGGTGTTCGGCATGGGCTACGGCAGCTACATCCTCGGTTTCGGCGTGAGCTTCTGGCAGGCCACGCTCGTGACCCTCATCGGCATCCCGATCTCGTTCTTCCTGTGTGGCCTGATTGCGATCGCGGGCAAACGGGGTAGCGCGCCCACGATGGTGCTCTCGCGCGCCGCGTTCGGCGTTCACGGGCAGAAGGTTCCCGGCATCGTCTCGTGGCTCACTTCGATCGGCTGGGAGACGTTCCTGTCGATCATGGCGGTCCTCGCGACGGCCACGGTTTTCGCGCGCCTTGGTCTCCCGAGCGGCACGCCCGTGCTTATCGCGGCCACGATCGCCGTCGCGGCCCTCATCGTGATCGCGAGCGTGCTCGGCTACCACACGATCATGAAGCTCCAGTCGGTTCTCACATGGGTCACGGGCGCGATCACGATCCTGTACGTGATTCTCACGTTCTCGCATATCGACCTCAATACGGTTCTCGCCGTTCCGAACGGGAGCCCTCAGCAGGTCATCGGCGCGCTCGTCATGGTCATGACGGGCTTCGGCCTCGGCTGGATCAACATCGCCGCGGACTGGTCGCGATACCAAAAGCGCGAGACGTCGGATGGCGCGATTATTTTGTGGAACACCCTTGGCGGCGCGATCGCCCCCGTTCTCCTCGTGTTCTTCGGCGTGCTCCTCGTGGCCTCGGATCCGTCTCTAAGCAGCGGCATCGCGAATGACCCGATCGGTACTCTCGCCTCGATCCTCCCGATTTGGGTGCTCATCCCGTTCTGGCTCACGGCGGTTCTCGCGCTCGTTTCGGGCGCTGTTCTCGGCATTTACTCCTCGGGCCTCACGCTCCTGAGCCTCGGCATTAACATCCCGCGCCCGGCCGCCGCCGCGATCGACGGTCTTATCCTCACGGCAGGCACGATCTACGTCGTGTTTTTCGCGCACGACTTCCTCGGCCCCTTCCAGAGCTTCCTCATCACCCTTGGCGTGCCGCTCGCGGCCTGGGCGGGCATCCTCATCGCCGACATCCTCACGCGCCGCGCCGATTACGACGAGCACGCGCTCTTCGACGCGAACGGGCGCTACGGCTCCATTGACTGGGTCTCGATCCTCACGCTCGTCGTGTGCTCGATCATCGGCTGGGGCCTCGTCGTCAACAACTTCGCCGAGGCGGCCGCGTGGAACAACTGGCAGGGCTACCTGCTCGGCCCGATCGGCGGCCGCAAGGGAGACTGGGCGTTCGCGAACCTCGGGGTGTTGCTCGCGCTCGTGCTCGGCTTCCTCGTGACGCTCGTGCTGCGCCGCGGCACGATCCGCCGGCAGGAGATGGGCCAGTGAGCGCTTTTCCGACGCCCGGGGGGCCCACCTCGTCCGCCTCTTCTCGCGGGGGCGCGGGCGACAAAGCTTCGAAGGCGTGGCTCCTCGTGATCGATCCGCAGGTGATTTTTGCCGAGCAGCCGTCGGACTGGGCCTCCCCCATGTGGGAGGCGGCGTGGGCGAATATCGCGCGCCTCGCGGAGGCATTCGAGGGGCGCGTGATTCTCACGCGCTGGGTTCCGACGGCTGACCGCTCGACCTCGTGGGGCGAGTATTTCGAGGCGTGGCCGTTTGCAGATGTGCCGGCGAGCGACCCACTGTACGACCTCACTCCCGAGGCTGCCGCGCTCGGTGCTTCGCACGTGATTTCCGAGCCAACGTTCGGCAAGTGGGGCGCCCAGCTCACCGCGATTACGGGCGGGAGCCCGCGTCTCGTCGTGGCGGGAGTGTCGACCGATTGCTGCGTGATCTCGACCGTGCTTCCCGCGGCCGATTCGGGTGCGTGGATCACCCTCGTGAGCGATGCGTGTGCGGGCTCTGACCAGGGAAATCACGAGCGGGCGCTCTCAATCATGAGGCTTTTTGCGCCGCAGGTGCGTATCGCTACAACGAACGAGGTGCTGTCCCTGGGTTGACGGGAGGAGGCTCCCTATGTTGTTAATGATAGCGACTCTCATTAACAACCGTTGCTCGCGTTTTTTCGCCGGGCGACATAGAAAGGTGCTCCCTTGGTCCAGACAGCCACGGCGCCGGCGCGCACTCGCGCCGCGTTGCGCGCGCTCCTCGCGGCGTTCGCTTCGCTCGCCGTTATCCTCATTCCTCTCGGCTCGGCGCACGCCGCCGGGCGCCTCGTGATCGAATCCGGCCACGTCGATGCCTTCAACGTCACCGCTGAGGGCGACGCACTGAAGCTCAACCTCAAGGAAGACGTCACCGGTCAACACGTGACTCACAAGCCCGAAGACGTCGAGCTTCACGTGAAGTCCGCGGCCCTCAAAGACATCCCCAAGGCCTTTCCCGGCGCACCCAAAGCGTATTTTTTGCCTATGTCCCAGGACCAAAAGCTCCTTTGGCCGGGCTGGGACACGCTCAGCACGCAGGGGAAGGGTTTTGATAAGTCGATCAAGCTCAAGTTCGACAAGGTCGAAGGCCCGGGCCAGATTCACCTGTTCGGCCAGGACTCATTCGGCGGGATCGCGCCTCTCCTCGAGAACGGCAGCATGGACCTCAAGGCTGGCGCCGTGCGCAACCAGGAAATGCCAGCGCACACTCACGCCAACTGGGTCTTCACGAAGCCCGGCGTGTACACGCTGACCCTACACGCCGAGGGCCGCAAGGGCGGCAAGAAGGTCTCCTCGAACAAGGCGACCTACACCTTCACCGTGGGCGATGAGTTCAAGGGCAAGGCCGACGCCAAGGCTGAAAAGCCGGCACCGGCTCCTGCCCCAGCACCGGCTCCTGCCCCTAAACCGGAGGACTCGACGACACCGAAGAAGCCGTCGGACACCGCACCCACCGCGGCAGCGCCTGCGCCGAAGGACTCCACCAAGCCTGCCGCGCCCGCAAATCCCGCACCCGCGGACAAGCCGAAGCCTCGCACTTCCACGCCGAAGGCCAAGGCGCCGGAAAAGCCCGCCGCACCCGCGCCGAAGGCGAAGCCTAAGGCTAAGGCTAAGGCTGCGGCCCCGGCTAAGGAGGCCAAGACACCGGCAAAGCACGCTGCTCCCGCAGCACCGGCGATGCCGGAAGCCCCCGCCAAGGAAGAGCCGAAGGCGCCCGTGTGCACGGCGACCGAGGTCGTGCGCGACGCCACGCAGGACGAAATCAAGGCCGCGACGAGCATCTCCAAGGCCAAGGTTGGCGGCTCGTACACGATTCCCGCGAACACGCACGTGCACCCCAACTGGGTCTTCTCGAAGCCCGGCACCTACAAGCTGACGATCCGTCAGAGCGTCAAGGGCAAGGACGGCAAGAGCTACTCCGACACCTCGACCCTCACGTTCAACGTGGGGAGCAGCTCCGGCGCAACGAGCGGCCACTTCGACTTCGGTTCACGTTTCGAGAACGGCAAGCTCATCTCGTCGATCAAGGACGACCGCAAGTCACCCGCGCAGTGGGTTGACCCCTCCTCCATCTCGTTCGGCCTCGGCAACGCCGCAAAGGCAAAGGCCCCCGCGGGCATCGAGTTCATCGCCCCCGCAGGCTCGGACGTGTGGATGATCGGCTCGACTCAGGCCCCGAGCGTTCCGTGGGTCGGCGCGAACTCGATGCACCCCTCGATCATTCAGAACACGACCGGCGAAATCACGCAGACCCTCGTGTCCGCGAGCGGCCCGGGCAACGTGGGCGTGTTCACCTCGGGCAACTTCGGCCAGATCGTTGGCCAGAAGTGGTACTCCTCGACCGCCGGCTCGGGCTCGAGCGTGAGCGCCGCAAAGGACCGCAAGAGCGCGAAGATCGGCCAGATCTTCAAGGACGGCAAGGGCTACAAGATCGTCGACCTCAAGGGCAAGACCGAGGACGGCGCCGACTGTGACCTCAGCGCCGACCAGATCGTGGAGGCGGGCGGCTCCGCCGACTACGCCAAGTCCGTGACGGGCGACGCTCCCGCGGGTTCCGCTTCGGATCTTCCGCGCACGGGCGCTGAGGTGACCGGCCTTGCCGGCACCGCTGCAGCGCTCATCATCGTGGGCGCTGGCACTGCAGTGGCGAGGCGCCGCTTCCAGTGACGTCCACCCCTCAACTGCGGCGGCGCTCCGTGCTCCTGGGCGCCGCCGCCTGTTCTCTCGGCGCGATCATTCTGCCTGGCCGCACCGCGCGCTCGAGCGAGGATCCTCGCCCGCGCGTCGTGGCAACGACCGGCATTCTCGCCGATCTCGCAAAGAACGTCGCGGGTCCCGATGCACTCGTCACGTCCCTCATCCCCGAGGGCGGCGACCCACACTCGTTCGAACCGCTCCCCCGCAACGTCCGCGACATCGCATACGCCGATCTCGCGCTGTCGAACTATCTCATGCTCGAGGAACAGGCGCTGATCCGCACGATCGACGCGAACCTTCCCGCTGGCTCGACGCACCTCGCACTCGCCGAGGAAGCCTCGACGCGCGGCGCCACAATCATCCCGCTCGTCGAGAACCGCTCTCTTGACACGGTGTGGCTCGGCCTTCGCGTCGCGGGCCGCGAACGTGGTGCCGGGCGCCTCACGCAAGTGCGTCTCGCCCTCACCGAGAGCGACGGACCCGGCGCCCTGCACGGGTACGTGACCGGAACGTTCGGGGAGCCCCAGCGCGTCTTTGATTCGTCCGACGGCCTCTCGGCCCGCACCGATGCCATCGACCTTCCCATGGATGCCCACACGCACATGAGCTGGGCCTTTACTAAGGCAGGCGTCTATCGCGCGCGCTTCAGGGGAACGTGGAGCGGTGGTGCGCTTGGCGCCGAGTCCTCCGCCGAGGGCGACGTCTGGATCTGCGTCGGCATCTCCCCCGAGGAAGCGGCGAAAAAAGGCGCCCACTCCTCCCTCGCGAAGCGCCGGGTGATTTCCGCGGGCCACGCCGACATCACGGTCGATGTGCCCTCTGGTGCGCTCGTGATGCGCATCGACGACCCCGAAGCCGACGGCGGTACGCGCGACATCGCGCTCGACGACATGGTGATCCACGTGCCTCCGAAAGCGCTGCTTCCGGTCCCCGCCGATCCGGCCTTCCGATTCATCGCCCGCGGCGGAACAGACGTCTACCAGCTGCCGCAGGCTGTGCTCGGCAAGCACGTGCACGGCGAGATCGACCCGCACCTGTGGCAAGACGTCACGAACGCCCAGGCCTACGTCGAAGTCATTCGCGACCACCTGTGCGGCCTCGACCCGGACCACGCGGGCGGATACCGCTCGCGGGCAGCCACATACTTGCGCGAACTCGACGACGTCGACTCCTACGTCCAGCGTTCGATCGATTCAATCCCGCAGGCCGGCCGCGAACTCGTGACGACCCACGACGCCTACGGCTACCTCGCGAACCGCTACGGGCTTCGTATCGCCGCCGTCGTCTCCCCCTCACCGGGGCAAGAGCCTTCCATCGCGGATCGCCGCCGCCTCGCCGCGACTCTGCGCGACCTCGCCCCGAAAGCGGTCTTCCTTGAAGCCACAGCGGGACCGGTATCGACGAGCCTCGTTGATGCCGCCCGCATGGAAAAGATTCCCGTCCAGCCCATCTGGGGCGACTCCTTCACGCGCGAGGTCAATACCTACGCCGCGATGATGAGAGCCAACGCCGACTCCCTCGCGAGGGGGCTCGGTGGAAAACCCCTGGGCGATGGTGACCGGCAAGCGTCGGAATAAGACCCTCCTACCAACGAAAGATGAGCTCATGACTTCCCGTTCTTCTCGCGCCCTCACGCGGCGCCACTTTGCGGCCCTCGGCGCCGGCGCACTCGGCGCCCTGGCCTGTGCCCCCGCTGCCCTCGCGGCCCCCGCACGGCCCCTCCCGCTCGATCCGACCGACGGCGCGACCGACGGTGCCGACGATCCGGCTCTCAAGCAGAAGGTGAGCGATGACGAGAAGATTGTCGAGGGCGAGAAGGTCGTGATCGATGCGCATCACGTCGATCTCGGCCCGCGCCTCATCGACGGTGAGTGGATTTTCGCCGCGCGCGACGACACGGGGGAAACCCCCACGTGGCGCATGGTCGAGGACATCGTTTTCCAGGTGCATGACCAGGGCATTCTTCCCGTTCCGGAGGATGAAGCGTATTCGTTCATCAAGGCCGATCCGGGCTCCGAGGTGTACGTCGTTCCGCAGACCGAGGTCTCGGGCGTCGTGTGGCTCGGCTGGAACACGCAGGACCCGGCGGTTGTGAAGGCGTGCCCGCGCGGCGTGACGCTGCGCTTCACCAACGTTTCAGGCCCGGGGCATTTCAGCCTCTTCCTCCAGCCGGGCAACTTCGCGCCGCCGCAGCAGCTCGCCGATGGCGACACGCTCGAGCAGACCCCCGCCGACGTGTTCGTGGACATCAACACGCACACGCACGCGAACTGGGTGTTCACGAAGCCCGGCGTGTATCTCCTCGCCGTGGAGGCGATGGCCGAGGGCGAGGATGGCACGAAGTACTCCGCTGGCGGCACCCTGCGTTTCGCGGTCGGCGATGCGACCGCACCGGATGAAGCGATGCAGGCGACGCCCGCGTGGGCCAACGACGGTGCACCGGCCGCGGGAAGTGCGAGCGATGGCGGGTCCGACGCTTCCTCGGCTCCCGGCGCCGCGAAGGATGACGCGAAGGCTAAGCCCTCGAAGGGCGCTGCCGATGACGGCGCGAGCGAAAAGACGAGCTCGAACTCTCTTCCGTGGATCGTGGGCGGCGGCGCTGCCGTGGTTGCTGCTGCGGGCGGCGGAGCCTACGCGCTCAACAAAAAGAAGAATGAGCGCGCGCGAGCCGAAGCCGAAAGCGAAGCCGCAGGCACCGGCTCCTCGGCCGCGAACCAGCCGGGCGAAGGTGGCAGGAAGTGACCTCCGCCCTCAGCGCACACCCGCGTGAGGCGGCTGGCGCGACCGCGGCGGGCCACACCGATGCCGCGCTTCCGCTGTCGTGCTCGCAGCTACGTGTGAATCTCGGTGGGCGCACGGTCCTTGACGACATCAGCCTCGATATCGAGGCGGGAAGCGTCACGGTGCTGCTCGGGCCGAATGGCGCCGGTAAAACCACCCTCGTGAAGAGCCTTCTCGGGGTTCTCCCCCTCGCTTCGGGAACCGTCGACGCGCGCGGGGAACGTGCGTACGTTCCGCAGCGCAGCGAAATGGAGTGGGATTTCCCCGCGACCGCGCACGACGTGGTCATGCTCGGGCTTATTCGCAAGCTCAGCCGCTGGCGCTCCCCCGGCAAAGAGCACTACAAGGCCGTCGCGCACGCCCTTTCAAAGGTCCGCATGGACGCAATGAAGGATCGCCCGATCGGTGAGATGTCGGGCGGTCAGCGGCAACGCGTCATGATCGCTCGCGCACTGGTGCTCGAGCCCGCCGTTCTTTTGCTCGACGAGCCGTTCACGGGGCTCGACATGCCCTCGCAGGAACTCCTGAGCGACCTGTTCGTCTCGCTCGCGCGCGAGGGCTGCGCCGTGGTCATGTCGACGCACGACCTTACGCATGCGCTGCACGTCGCCGATCGCGTGGTGCTGCTCAATCGCCGAGTGATCGCGGATGCCCCGCCGAGCGAACTGCGCGACCCCGAGCCGTGGCGGGAGACCTTCCGCGTTTCCGAGCACTCACCTCTTCTTACGCACGTCGCCTCCGCGGTCGACGCCGAATCGAAAGACCATTGATGCTGACTCCTCTCGACTTCCTCACCGACCTCACGAACCCGCAGCTGACGTTCCTGCCGAAAGCTCTCGTCGTGTCGATGCTCGCGGCGCTCGTGTGCGCCGTTGTGGGCACGCACGTGGTGCTGCGCGGCATGACGTTCATTGGGGACGCCGTCGCGCACGCGGTGTTTCCCGGCATCGCGGTCGCGTTCGTGCTTCAGGGCTCGTTCCTCGTGGGAGGCATCGTCGCGGGTGTCATCACGGCAATTCTCATCGCGGTGTTCGGGAACCACCACCGGTTGCGAAGCGACGCCGTGATCGGCGTGTTCTTCGTGGCGGCATTTGCGCTCGGCATCGTCGTGATGAGCCGCGCTCCCGGCTATGGTGGCTCGCTTTCGAGCTTCCTGTTTGGTGCAATCACGGGCATTGAGGATTCGGCGCTCGTGACCTCGGCTGTGTTCACCGCGATTGTGCTTGCCCTGCTCGTGATCCTGCACCGCGACCTCGTCGTGGTGGGCATGGATCGCGGCTACGCGGCGGCGCTTGGCCTCCCCGTGATGCTCCTCGACATCGCGCTGTCGGTTCTCGTCACCCTCGCGGTCGTCATGAGCATCCACACGATCGGCAACATCCTCGTGCTCGCCCTTCTCGTGACTCCCGCGGCCTCGGCGCGCATGCTCACGGATCGAATCGTCCCGATGATGGCGTGCGCTGCAGGTATTGGCATGGGCAGTGCCCTGCTCGGCGTGTACTTCTCGTGGTCGCTCGATCTTCCCACGGGCGGCACGATCGTGCTCGTCGCGACTGCGATCTTCGTGCTGTCGTGGGCGCTGAGCCCCCGCCACGGCGTACTACGCAACAAGCGCCGGGGCGAGCTCGATAACGGGGCCGAGGGAACGGAGCTCGAGGCGACCGTCTAGGAGACTAACTCCAACGTTTGCGGCGCAACTCGAAGCCATTACGCCCCAAACGTAGGGTTTAGATTCCTAGGTTGGTGAGGGGGGCCGCAGGGGCCATCCAGAGCGGCAGGCCGAACGGACCACGGCTTCGGCGACCCACCATCCCGCACCGGCTCCGGCCTCGCACCCGAACCGGCACACCCCGGCGCACCACGGCTTCGGCACTCCGCCCCTTCCCTTCCCTCCTCTTCCCTTCCCGCCCCTTCCCATCCCTTCCCTTCCCTTTCCCGGTCTAGGAAACTAACCCCAACGTTTGCGGCGCTATTCGACCTCATTCCGCCGCAAACGTTGGGTTGAGTTTTAGCTACCGGCGACAGCTATCCCGCCGACGGCCACGGGTGGTTCTCTGGCCCGATATATCTCGGCTTCTGCGGCTCCCTTCGCCTTTGCGTGCTTCGGCCGCAACGATTCCTCGCGAATTGCCGCCTAGCCCTCTTAGGGAGGCGGCATCGCCGTCTTTCGGTCATGGGTATACGAATGTGGCGGGGGCTCGGGATTTCTCCCGCTCCCCCGCCACATGTGTGCGAGTCAGGGATGAAGCTCTAGAGCCTCATCGCCTCGGTGCTCACTTCTGCGAGTTCGACCTGCGGCGCCATGCCACTGCGCCTACGCCGCCGAGCACGAGCAGTGCGGCAAGGCCGGCAGTCGCGGCAATCTCGGCACCGGTACGCGGCAGAGGAATAGCCGGCTTCGACGGATTGCTCGGGTTAGCCGGATTCTCGGGCTTACCGGGCTCTTCGGGCTGACCGGGCTGCGTCGGATCTGCAGGCTTACCCGGATCCGTCGGATCCTCAGGATTACCCGGCTCCTCAGGCTTACCCGGATCCGTCGGATCCTCAGGCTTACCCGGCTCCTCGGGATTGCCCGGCTCCTCAGGCTGACCCGGCTCCTCAGGCTTACCCGGTTCCTCAGGCTGACCCGGCTCCTCGGGCTCACCAGGCTGCTCAGGCTGACCCGGCTCCTCGGGCTCACCAGGCTGCTCAGGCTCACCAGGCTGCTCAGGCTGACCCGGCTCCTCAGGCTGACCCGGCTCCTCAGGCTGACCCGGCTCCTCGGGATTACCCGGCTCCTCCGGCTTACCCGGATTCGTCGGATCCTCGGGGTTGCCAGGTTCCTCCGGAGTCGGCTTGTCGCAGTTGCACTTGGAGCCCACGCGGATCTTGCGCGGTTGCGGATCCTTAAGAACCTTCTCGGATACTTCCGGATCGCCTACTGGCTTACCGTTTTCGAGCTTCCACGTCTTGGTGATTTCCTTCTCGCCGAAGGAACCAGCCTGGTCCTCAACCACCTTGCCGACTTCGAGGTTCGGATCGTACTCAATGATGGTGTCGTAGGGGGTCTTCTCAGTGTGCTTATCGGTGAGCTCGGTCTGGTTCGTGGCCGGACCAACCTCGACGATCTGCTTGACCGGGTCGCTGATCTTCTCGGAGGTGTCCTCCTTGGTGATCTCACCGTTTTCGGCGTTGACCTTGACGGTGTGCTTGACCTCGCCCTGCTTGCCTTCCTGGACAACCTTGGTCTCGCCTGGCTGTAGGTCAGGGTTGACGCGTACCTCGACTTCGAACGGAGTCTTTTCCGTCCACTCGATGGTTGTGGAGGCGGGCGTGCCCTTGGTGCCAATCTTGATGATCTTCTTGACCGGCTCGGTCACACGCTCGGTTTCAGCCTTCGTATCCACAACCTTCGAGTTCTCGATGGTCAGGGTCGTGGTGACCTTGTCCTTACCGAGCTGGCCTTCCTGAACAGTTTCCTGCTTTCCGGCTTCCATCGTGTCGTCGAAGATGATCTCGGTTTCGAACGGCACATCCTTTTCATACGCAGTCGTGTGAGTGCCTTCAGTCTTGGTACCCACGCGGATGATCTGCTTGACCGGTTCCTTCGTGCGCTCAGTCGTCACTTCCGGGTCACCCGAAGGCTTGCCATCCACGATCTTCTGAGTCGACGTCACAACCTCGGTACCGGTCTCACCTTGCTGGTCGACCTTCTGCTCACCCTCCTTGAGGGTGTTGTCGAAGACGATCTCAGTCTCGAACGGAACCGGCTTCTCAACCTTGGTCACCACTTCGGTGTCCTCAGCTGCTGGGCCGTACTCGATGATTTCGTCGACCGGGTCCTTGGTCTGCTTCTCTTCAGGGGTGACAGTTGCCTGGTCGCCCTTGGCAGTGAAGTCAGCAGTGTAGGTCTTCTCGCCAGGGACGCCCTTCTGGACGACCTTGATCTCGCCCGGCTTCAGCTCCGGGTTCGGGCGGGTAATAACCTCGAACGGAACCTGGGCAGTCCAGGTGACCTGCTTGGAGGCCTCGGACGGCTTAGTGCCGACCTTAATGACCTGATCAACAGGCTGCTTGGTGATTTCTTCGGTGATCTGCGGTTCGCCCGGCTTGGAGTTGGTGATATCGCGCGTGATCGTCACCGTCTTCTCACCAGGCTTACCTTCGGTCACAACCTCAGACGTACCGGCAGGCATGTTCGGGTCAAACTCGACCTTCACGCCGAATGGAACCTCGGACTTAACGGTCTCAGTCGTAGTACCGGTCGTCTTGGTGCCGACGCGGATGATCTGCTCGGTCGGTTCCTTAGTGCGCTCAGTCGTCACTTCCGGGTCGCCGGAAGGCTTGCCGTCCACGATCTTCTGAGTCGAGGTCTCAACCTCGGTACCAACTTCACCCTTCTGGTCAACTACCTGCTTGCCTGCCTCGAGGGTGTCGTCAAAGACAACCTTGGTCTCGAACGGAATCGGCTTCTCGGTCTTGGTCACCAGCTCGCTCGGAGCAACGCCCGGGCCGTACTCGACGATCCGCTTGACAGGCTCCTTGGTGGTTTCTTCCTCAGCAACCTGTGCTTCGGAGCCCTTGGCCGTGAACTTAGCAGTGTAGGTCTTCTCGCCGTTCTCACCTTCCTGAACAACCCGGGTTTCACCAGGCTTCAGTTCCGGGTTCTCGCGAACCTCAGTCGGGTACGGGATCGGAACCGTCCACGTCACATCCTTGGCAGCCTCGGCAGGCTTTGTGCCGACGATAACTACCTCGTTTACCGGATTCTTGGTCCGCTCCCAGCTGCCGTCCTTGTTCTGCTTTTCCGAGCCCGGCTCGCCCTTGGTCTCGACCTTGTACTCGCCGGCGGGGATGGAGTCGTCGTACTTGTATACGACGTCGAACGGCACCTCGCGGGTGGGGACGTCAATAACGTTCACCACTGCGTAAGCGGTATCGGTAGAGCCGTCCTCGTAGGTGACGGTAACCGGAATCTTGACCTGATCACCTGGCTTTGCATCCGCAGGTGCGGTTGCAGTGATCTGGCCATTGTTGTCAATGGTGGCCGTCCAACCCGCCGGGAGGTTACCCAGCTTGTAAGGGTTGTCCTTGGCGACGTTGATGTTGTCCGGTTTGTTGAGCTCCAGCGGCAGCTTTGCGGACTCGCCCGGGTACACCGTCTGTACCGGGTAGGAGGGCTCCGCTTCCCAGTTGTTAGATAGCTTCACCACGGTGGTGACGGGAACCACCGGAGTCGATCCATCCGGGGCCTCGACGGTTACGGTGACAGTCTTCTTGTCACCCGGCTTGGCGTCAGCCGGCGGGGTGGAAGAGACGACACCGGTGTCCGGATCGACCTTGTACTTCCAACCGTCAACTTCCTGCTCAGTGATCGGTTGGTCGTTCTCATCCCTACCGAATGAGAACTTTGAGCCCTTCGGGGCGTCCTGAACGTTGTGGTTCACAGTCTGGTTCGGGCCAGTTGACTCCACAGAGTAAGTCGGGGCGTGATCGGCCTTCAGAACGACCACGGTGCCCTCTACTTTCTGCGGCTTGTCAACGTTGTCGTAGTAGGCAAGCACCGGGACGTTCAGCTGGTAGCCCTCGGGTGCGGTCTTCGGAATCGTCGTGGTGATCTTGCCAGTGTTCTCGTCGATCTTGACGGTCCACGTACCACTGTCATCCGTGACGGTCATCTCGGTCGTGCCGTCCTCGAAGGTGTAGCGCTTCGGCGCCTCGTCGGTCGTGTTACCGCTCAGGCCACGTTCCGGGAGCGTGGGCGTCAAGCTAACGTTGGCACCCGGCTTGTTCGTGACCGTGTCGTAATCGGGGATCTTGATATCAACGATCGCCTGGAACTGGGTCTCGATCTCGTCCGTGGTCTGGTCCGGGTAGGTCGCCTTCACCTTCGGGGTGATGATGGTGCCCGGCGCGACAGTTTCGTCAGCCTTCGCGGTGACCTTGCCGGTCTCATCGACGGTGACGGTCCAGCCAGCCGGCACGGTGGACTCGTCGATCTCGAACTTAGCCGGGTTAACCGGCTTATGCCCCTTCATGATGGACTTCGTGCCCACCTGGGCGGTCAGGTCGTCACCGATTTTGCCCTTAGTGAGACCCGGGCGCACGAGGTCGGTGACCTGGGTGTTGTTCGGGTCTACCACGACGAGCAGTTCGAGCACGTCTGTGGAGCCGTTGGAGTACTCCACGGTTACGACAGGGCGTGCGAAGGTGCCCGGCCGCGGATTCTCCGGGGCGGTGACGGTGACGTTGTAGTCCTCGTCCATCTCCACGGTCCAACCCTCGTAGACGTACTTCTCGTCGAGGGTGACCTTAGCTTCAAAGCCGCCGTCGCCCTTCTTCGCCAGTTCCTTGATCAGGTCAGGGGTCTGGGTGAAGGTGACCTTCTGAGGCTCGGTAGCAATCGGACCGGTAGCGCTGTCGACGCCGGAGATGATCGACGCGTCGGTCTTGTCGTACTTCGGGTCGTGGTACTCGGTGTCATCCAGTGAGAACGCCTTGGAGTCGATGACGTTCGCCTTGCTGTAGCGGTCCAGCGAGTTGGAGCTGTCGAAGGCCTTGCCTTCGCCGTCGGTGTTGTGGTGAGCAGCGGCCTGGAGTTGGTCAACGGTACGCGGCTTCGCCAGAACGGAGAAGCTGACGTTCTTGTCGGTCGCCAAGTCAGTACCGCGGTACTCCGGCCAGGTGAAGAAGATTTCACCGGTGTCTTTATCGATACGCAGGTTCTGTTCACCGCCAGAGACTGCCGGGTCCGTGGTGCCGATGAACTTGCCGTTGCCGTCGTAAGCTTCCACGACCATGCGGGACATGGAATCGTCCTCGCCGTCGTTCTGCACAGCAGGAATGTTGACTGTACCGACCTTGGTTTCGTCACCGGGGACGATGACGTGCTTCTCCCAGTTCTCCCACGACACCGTGATCGGATTACATTCGATGTTCTCGCTCGGCCACGGGTTTACAGTAGCGCTGAATGTCGAGCTGGGACCTTGCGTGGCTCTCAGGCCCGAAGGATTGTCCTTCTTGTAATTGCTCTGCCAGGCGTAGCGCACGGGATTGTCGGCAGTGGCCGAAACGAACTGCTTGACCTCCTCCTCGGTCATCTCTGCGTTGAGATTCAGGTTTCGTTGTGCGCGAGCACCATCAATGACGATGCTTTCGTCGGCCTTGTGAGTGACGCTCTTGTCAAGGAAGGTCTGGCCGGCCTCCATGGAAGGGACCTCGCCGGTATCCAAGAGTGCACCAAGGTTCCCCGTATTGGTGAAGTACCAATCGGCGAATGTGCGGTCCTTCGAGTTATCAAAGGAGACGCTCAGACCCCACAGGGTTTTCGAGGGGCTGGTCGCACTCGGCTCCAGAGTGTTCCAGGTGAAACCAGCCTGGCTGTGGTTAGGGGTGTCGGACTCTTCGACAACACACGAACCGGCTGACAGGTCGGACGCCTGCTGGGCGCCCTTCTCTACCGCGCCGGACTTGCCGCGGATGCCGCCGGTGAAGCTTTCAGCTGCAGAGGCTTCGGAAACGAAGGGGCTCAGTGGAACAGCGCCGAGCGTGCCCGCAGCGAGAGCGAGCGCGGTGAGCGCCGAGAAGCCCAAGCGCGGTAAGCGCTTACGCCCCCATGTGTCGTGGGAAGAAATCATGCCTTTGTCCTTAGGTCAGGGATTTCACTGAATACCGATTGGACGAGAGCGGAGAACTGGAGTCTCTTCTCGTATGCCACCGCCCAAGTCAGGGACGACGAAAGCGGACAGTAATATTCAACGGTACCTCTGACTTTAGCGCTAGAGGCACCTGGACGCTAGGACCAATCGAATGCACGGCACGATTCAAATCGATCGTTATGAAACTGTGACCTCGACGTCTACTGAGTGCATCCTGGTGAGGTACCAACGCAACTCGCTCTCACACCCACGGTTGCGACTCGGGTTGCAAGCGTCCACCGCAAATAGGGCTCGCCCTACGCAGTAAAGCCGCGGATGCTCCTCGGCTCGCGCGTGAACGGGTGGTCACTCTCGCCCGAAGCGAACTGCGTGAGATAGCGGCGCAGGTCCGCTCCGGCACTGTCGATCTCCTCCCACGTTGCACCTTCGAACGGGAGGGCGCTGCGCCACGAATCCTCGCGCGAAAAGAGGAGCGCGATGTCCATGACGTGCGGGGAGCCGAACGGATTACCGGGCACGCTCCACGGCACAACGGCACGGTGCGAGGTTCCGCCCGCGGCCGCCCACTCGTGCGCGAGAACATCGATGCCTTTCGTAAACACCGCCCTGCTCGCCGAATCCACGAACATCCAGTACGCCCGCTCTCCCACGCGCGGAAGCCCCCGCAAAAAACGCGCGAAAGGCATCGAATGCGCGAAGAAACTGCTTTCGGTTCCGACTGAACTGATGAGGAGGGGCACCTTGGGTGCAATCGCGTGCCACGCCGCGAGCACGTCCTCCTCCGGCGGAAGTGGGTCGTGGCCGTATTGGACGCCGAACGGCATCGACCCCGCGTAGCCGAAGGGCGCCGCTGCCGTTTCAATGGCCTTTTGCGCAGCGAGCAGGTCGTCGATGGGCGACTCGCGCCTCACGCGCTTCTCAAGAATTCTCGCGCTGAGCGCGTTCATGCGGCTACGACCCTCGCGAATCCCGAGCGGTGGACTGAGTGCAATCGCGCGGTCGAAGAGCAACTCCTCGTCACGGCCCGCGAGGATCGCATGACCCATGGCGGCGGCGTGGTGCAGGATGGCGTCGGCCCCCGCCGACTCCCCGAGTGCCGTCACTCGCGCAGCGTCCCCGCCGAACGACGAAATGTTGCGTCGAACCCAGCGAAATGCCTCAGCCTGGTCGAGGAGCCCGAGGTTCGCGGGGCCGAGCGCGGAGCCGAGGAAGCCAAGCACCCCGAGGCGATATGAAACGGTCACGACGACCACACGGCGTTCAATAACGAAGCGGGCGGGATCGGTGAACGACGAATCGCCCGCACCCGCGACATACGAACCTCCGTGGATCCACACGATCACCGGAAGCTTCTCACCCTCGCGAATATCACCGGGGACGGTAATCGAGAGGTTTTGGCAGTCCTCGCTCACCGGCAGGTCGCGAAGCTCCGGGCCGAAAAGCGGCGGCTCCTCCGCGGGGTTTTGCGGCGCCGAGGGGCTCCACTCGCGCGCCTCGAATTCCCCCAGGTCCAGCACGGGCACCGGCTTCTCAAAGCGACCCGCACGCGCGTACGGAATCCCCGTCGCGCGGATCACGCCCCCGTCGCGCCACCCCGTTACACGCCCCGCGGGCGCGTCAACCACAATGCTCTGCTCTCGTGAAAAACGCTCGGAAGTCACGCCACCATCGTACGAACGCCCTTCGGCGTCCTCGAGACTAACCTGGGGAACTCAGCCGGTGATCCCGAACCTCTCGAGCAGCTTCTTTGCCTCAGCGCCGCCCGCGTTCTGCAGGGCAAGCAGCTCGGCGTAGATGCCACCCGAAGCCGCGAGCTCAGCGGGCGTGCCGATCTCGTCGATGCGACCATCGCGCAGCGTGATGATGCGGTCCACTCCCGCGATCGTCGAGAGGCGGTGGGCGATGATGATCGACGTGCGGTTCTCCATGAGCGCATCGAGGCCCGCCTGGACCTGCCGCTCGGCTTTCGTGTCGAGGGCGGACGTCGCCTCGTCGAGCACGAGGATCGGAGCGTCCTTGAGCATCGCGCGCGCAACCGCGATGCGCTGGCGCTGCCCGCCCGAGAGTTTGAGGCCGCGCTCCCCAATCAGGGTGTCGTAGCCGTCGTTGAACCGCTCGATGAACTGGCTCGCGTTCGCGCGGCGAGCCGCTTCGCGCACCTCTTCGTCGGTCGCGTTGGGGCGGCCGTAGGCGATGTTTTCGCGGATCGTGCCGCTAAACAGCGCCGCGTCTTGGAACACGACGCCCACGCGTGAGCGCACCACGTCGATCGGCAGATCGTTCACGTTGTGGCCGCGAAGACGCACCTCTCCCGTGCGCGTGCGGTACAGGCCGAGGATCAGGTTCACGATCGTGGATTTGCCGCCGCCGGACTCGCCGACAAGCGCGACCTTCTCCCCCGAGTCCACGTGGAAGCTCATGTCGTGCAGGACGTCGTGGTTTTCTTCGTAGGCGAAGTTCACGTGGTCGAAAACGATGCGCGGGGCACCCTCCACCGCCTCCGGGAACGATCGTCCGTCGGCAAGCGTCGGCCATACCTCGACCTTCGTGTCCATGACCGCGAAATAGTCTTTCGACCCGGCAACCGCGCGCTGCGACGTGTCCACGACCCAGCTCATGTTCTCGATCGGGTTGCGCACGAGGTTCATGAGCTGGATGAGGATGACCATGTCACCGACCGAGAAATCGCCCTGAACCGTGCGGATGAAGATGATGAGGTACAGCACCGCGAACGCGAGATTAAGGGCCGCGAGACGGTAGACATCCATCTTGTGCCAGTGGACCGACTGCTCCTTTGTGATCGCGTCGGTGCTGTTGAAGCGCTTCGTGAACGAGGCAAGTTCGCTCTTTTCTCGCACGAAGCTCTTGACGACGCGGATCTGGCCCACGACCTCCGCAAAGCGGCCCGAGGCAATGTCGATCTGCTCGTTCTTCTCGCCTTCGAGTCGCTGCCACTTGACGCTCGTGAGGGAGGTCAGCCACAGGTACAGCGGGAACATGATGAACAGGATGAGGGCGAGCGGCCACCAGTACCACGCGCTGATCGCGAGCACGGCGATCGCGGTGATGATCATCGAGATGAAGGCGTTTGAGGCGATCTTCGCGAACGTTCCAATTTCCGCGATTGAGCGGTTCAGGCGCGAAACAATCGTTCCCGTGAGTTCTTCGTCGTACCAGCGCTGCGGGAGGTTGAGCAGCTTGTCGTAGTAGCGAACGGAGAGCATCGCACGGAGGCGGTTGCCCATGACGTCACCGAAGTACCCGCCGATGTTCTGAATGAGAGCACTCGCCATGAACGCGACGAAAATCCACACGGCCGTCATGATGATGTCGTGCAGGGCTTCGTCGCGAGTGAGCGTCCCCGCCACGGCCGCGGTCGCGGTGTCGGTTGCCGAGCCGATGAGGAACGGAATGATGAGGGTCATCGCGGTCGTCAGGAGCGCCGACACGACGATCACAAGGTAGAGCGGCCACAGCTCGCTCGTAAACCGGAAAATTCTCGAAAGTGCCTTCACCCTTCCAGGGTAGGCGAGGTCCGACGGTTGCCGAGCGCACGTCGTTTCCGCAGTGTGAGGAACTGCTCCCACTTTCAATAATGGAGTGGGGCGCCGGCTCGCGATAACTGCGACGCCGGCGCCCCTGAGCTCTCGATCGGGAGCTCTTTGGTTACTTCATGCTCGCCTTACGCGAGCGTGCAAGAAGCACGCTGCCAAGGCCGAGGAACATGAGGCTTGCGATCGCTCCGCCGAGCTCGACGCCCGTGCGTGGGAGGGGCGCATGGCCGCTCGCCGCTGGAGCGGTAGCTCGCGCGGGGCGTGATGCCGTACCGGAATCGGCGCTTGCCATCCCGGGATCCTCCTTCGCGGGTGGCTCCGCCTGGCCGGCTGGCCCTTCAGCGGCACCGTCCTCATCGGTACCTGCCACTTCATCGGGGCCCTCGGCTCCTGCCGCCGGGTCCTCATCGGTACCCGCCGCTTCATCGGAGTCCTCGGCTCCTCCCGCCGGATCTGCCTCGCTGGGGGCGGGCTCGACCGGCGCCACGGCATCATCCGACGGTTCCTCCTCAGGGGCCGGCTTCGCCGGGGCACTCGCGCCCTCGACCGTGATGCACTGCGCGTGGCTGCGCCCGTTGACCGTCACGACGAGTTCGGCTTCGCCGGGGCGGATTGCGGTGACCTCGCCGGTCAGGGGGTTCACGCGGATCACGGCGCTGTCGTCGGCAACCTCGGCTGCCTCGGAACCGTCGTCCACGAGAACTCCCCTACCCGAGTACTGAGCGGTGACGGGCCACGCAACGGGAACCGTGCGGCCATCCTGCGTGAACACGGCGCTGAAGTCGGCACTCTCTCCCTCGGCGAGGACCTTGGGGAGCGTGAGCGTTATGTCATCGACCCACGGCTTGGTTTCGGCCGCGAGCCACGCGACGCGATCCGCAGTCGTCGGATTCGCACCGACCTTGCCTGCGCCCGGGTTGATGCCAAGCATCGTCCACCCGGTGAAGCCGCCCGTCTCGGGCGTGCCTGCGGGGTTCTTGCCCGAGTTTCCGTTGACGAGGTAGGTGACGCCTTCGACTGCCGAGCCGTGGAACACGCCTACGTGGCCGTTGACGACCGCGGCTGACTTCCCGGAACGGTCGCGGAATTCGCCGAGCACACGCTCGAGTTCGCGCGCCTCGCGCTGATCGGCGAGCTGGCTCGACTTCGAGGGAAGCGGATCGCTCGGCGGGTGGTGGAAGAAGACGACGATGCCCGTGAGAGCATCCGACTGCTCGACCTCCGCGAGGGCCTCCTCGAGCTTCTCGATCTGGTCGATGCCGCCCGAGCGGAGCGAGCCGCCCGCAGTGTTGAGCGTAAGGAGCTTCGTGCGGCCGAGGTTGCGATCCAGCTGCGTCGCGCCGAAGGCCTTCTCAAAGTTTTCGATCTTGCCGCCCATGATTTCGTGGTTGCCCGGAACATACATGTACGGGATCGACGGGTCCCACTCCTCCTCGAGGATCGTCTTTGCGAGGTCGAAGTCCTCGGGAGTCGCCTCGTCAACGAAGTCGCCGTTGATCACGAGGAGATCGGGCTTTGCCGCCTTGATCTCACGGAGGGTACGGCGCGCGCCCTCGACCGAGGGGGACTTCGGATCGCGCGCCACGAACTGCGCATCGCTCATAACGGCCACGCGCTGCGGGCGATCCGCCACCGAACCGACCGTGAGCAACGCCGGGTCGTGGATGGCCTTCCCGGCCTCAGCTTCGACCGCCGTTGTCGTCGTGGCGGTCAGGTTCGCGATCGTCACGTCGCCCTTGTACTTAGCACCGGGGCGGGTCTCCATGAGGCGCACGGCGTTGACCGTAAGCGGCTGCGCGAGGCCCTCCGGCACGTTGAAAACGACCTTCGACCAGCCATCGAAAGTGATGTTGTCGCCATTGATGTTCGTCTTCGTACCCTTCGCATCGATGACCTCGAGGCGTGGCCACACGCCATTGCTATCGCCCTTGACATCCGCGCTGAACGAGATGGCATTGCCCTCGAGCGTCACGGGTTCGTTCGCGATGAGGTAGTAGCCGCGGGTCGCGGTTTCCCGCGTGAAATCGAACTGCATGCGGACTGCGGGATCCTCGCCGTTCTCGCCCTTCGCGGGTTCGAGCGAGCCTGCGGCGCGTGCGTTGCCGTCCTTGAAGGCACCGAGATCGGTGAAGTCAAAGACCTGCTCTTCCTTGGTCCCGTAACTCACGGGGATCGTCGTCTCAACCTCTCCCACGCTGAACGTCACGGTGCCGGCTTCGGCATCGCCGGTTCCGGCGATCGTCCACGTGCCGAGTCCGTCATCGGTCACGGTGAAGCCCTTGCTCGCCTCGACCTTGACGTCCTGGGTTTCGATGCGGGCGCGGTGACCGTCGGAATCGATACCCGTGAGGGTGACGTTGCGGGTCGAATCGGGATCCGGGAGGCTCAGGGTGCGGGCGCTCGGGCGGATCGCGAGGAGGTCGCCGAGGACGCGCATCGTGACCGAATCCATGTGCACGCCGGTCTCGTAGGTGATGGTCGCCTCGCCCGGCTCAACACCTTCAACGATCGCCGTGCCCTGGTCGATCTTCTCGACGGTCGCCGCACCTTCAGCGGTGTACTCACCGTCAACGGCAAGCGGGGCGAGGTTCTTGCCCAGGCCTTCGCCTTCAAGCGTGCGGTGAAGGCCCGGGAACACAGCATTCTCGTTCTCGAGCACAACCGAGAGCTGAGCATCCGAGATCTCATCCTTCGGGGCGCTCGAGTAGAACACGAGAGCGTCGCTCACCGAGCGCACGTCACCGTCGGAAGGCGTATTCCACACCGCGGGACCGTCATCGCCCGCGGCGCGCGCGATCATCGCGGAGGAGCCGCCACCGTCGAGGTTCACGGCGTTGTACGCGCCGAGGTCCTTGAAGAGCTGGCCGAGCTCAGGGAGGGTCATGCCGTGGGAGTTGGCACTGCGGCCATCGAGCACGATCGCGTACACCTTCGAGCCGTCCTTGCTCACGCCGATCGCGGTGCGTGGGTGGCTCGTCTTCACGAGCGAATCATCGTTCATGGCCATGACCTCACCGTTCGTAAGGATCTGATCGCTGCCCTGAACGCCCATGTCGACGTCTTGGTCGGGGCCGATCGCGACGTCGACCTTGTCGCCAACCTTGAGCGCCGCGACCTTGTCGGCACCCTCTTCGCGGCCAAGGAGGAGTTGCGCGCCCTCGGGGATCTCCTGCTCCCCCACACCCTTCTCGACGATGCCGCTCGCCTTGACGACCTTGCCGTCCTGGACGAGGGCGTAAGCGGCGTGAGCGCTCACCTTGTCGGGTCCGCCGATGGGACGATCGAGAGTGTAAGAGCCCCAACGGGAGTTATATACGCCAACCTTGCCCTCGGGGAGGCTCGGGTCATTAAGGGTTGCAAGGTCAATCGCGGAGCCATCGCCGAGCGTGGCCTTGCCCGAGGTCGTAAGGGCCTGCACGACGGCCTTGCCACCCACGATCGTGAAGGCGGGGCGGTGACTATCCGAACCCACGACCGACTCCCCGTTCGAGACCGAGCTGTACACGGGCGCGTCGCTGAAGTTGATGTCGAAGAACGCCGAGTTGATCGCGGCAACCGCCTGATCGCCACGCTCGCCCGAGGTCATGAGTTCGCCGAGCGGAGAGCGGCTTGCGACCTTGCCGTTGTCAACAACGTCCATCGAGAGGGTCTGCTCGGTGAGATCGGCCGTCAGGACACTGCCCTCGTTCCAGCCCGCGCTCTCGAGCCGCGAGAAGGTCGTGAGGTCGAGGCCCGGCGCGACGCGGCGCGTCTGCGAATCCGCAAACACGCCACCCTTTGCAACGTCATCTTCGCTTGGCGCGGCCTGGGCCGTGGCCGGCGCGAGAACGGAGGGGGAATCGGCGGGGAGGGCAAAGCTACCGGGAACGGCGATGGCGAGGGCCGCGGCAATGGCGAGGGCGCGAAGGCCACCGCGCGTGCGGCGAGAGCGCGAAGCGCCGGCAGTGGCAGCCTCGCCCGGGGCGGGGATACGGGGCATGATCTCTATCCTGAACTCGAGAAACAGTGTCAAGCTCAGGCTAGAAATCGAGTCCTAACGGCGTCTTGCCAAGCGGTGAATTTCAGGCTGCGCCAGCGGCAACACCGGAGTTCACGGATCGTTCACCGTGGCTCTGCCAGCGCAGCTTCAACGATGAGAATGGTGGCTATTTCTCGCGCTTCAGGGGAACTGGTGCGAATTCGCGGCGAGACATCTATATTCCAGCCCAACCCAACAACCTACCCCCACGAGGGTTTCGCAATCGGCACGACCAAGAACGGCGCGGGCGCACTCAGCAAGCATCGAAGGCGAGGATTGCGAAGCAAGCGGCGACGCAATGAATCGTCACTACGGGCTGGTCAAACACTCGTACTGGGCCCGTCAGAATCGGCACCATGGAATCATTTGGTCTCGTCTTAGAGACCCCAACATTTAGATAAGCAGCACTGCGGCCATTCCAATGATGCCTCTAACCAAACTGAAGGGAGTTCACCTGCGCTCCTCTAGACCCAATTTAAGCAGCGGTTCCAGCGAATACCCCTCAAGATACAGGACTCGTTTCGAATCGAAGTGGCTCCAAAATAGCGCAGAGTACACTAGAGGGTATTTAGCCTTATCGTCGGCATAACGCCGCGCAATTTCGCTGCCGTCGCGCCCCGTAAACCATTTTCCGATCCGCCCTCTATGCGCTTCCGCTTCAGAGGATGACCAGTAACCCTCGGGATTGACGTATAGAGCAGCACCTTCGCGCATATTTTTGAGAATGCATTTCCGGCTCAACTCATCGGCCTTCAGATAGTACAGATGACCATCCAAGCCCTTTAAAAGCGTGCCGAGATTATCCTCACAAATTTCCAAGAAATCCATCGTCGAATATTTGGCGAGTCCCGCTTCAGTTCGTGCACCATTTGGCAACGTTTGTGACACAGCCACCTCCTTCAAAAGCTACTATATGCGGTAGCAGTTTCACATTGGCCCATCTTTCCTGTTTCCACCATAAACTGCGTCGTCTATTTTCCGGTTCCACAGCACGTATCTACGCACCCTCCCCGGCGCGTCTACAGCTTCCTTCTTGGTGGTTTTGTCGCCTTCTTGAATGCGCGCCACCTCTGGTGGCGTCACGTCAGATTACGGCCTGATCTGTGGTCGTGCTTGTCCACAGACCTGCCTTTTACGCTGGAACTGTTGGGCTTGCCTGAACCTGCTGCGCCTCTCTTAGTCGACATACCTGAACTACGCTGTCCCGATCCCGTTGCAGATGCGCGACCGTCCATCCCTATCGTACTTCGAGTACCTCACGTTGCATCGCTCCGGCACACTACCGTGCTTGTAGATCCGCAGCGATCTGTTAGGTCGAATATTGAAACAACGTCCGTGGGGTAGTTGTATGCCGTGGAGCTTCCGCCGGGGACGGGGTCTGTGGAGGTAAAGGTCCCTGTCGCCTGGTTGTAGAGGCGCACGCCCATGAGGGTGAGACCCGCGGTAGCATCACTCGTCGCGCGTCCTTTCGCACCAAGCCACCCACACCCAACCGGACCTGAAACCGTACGCGCCTCGGAGGCTTCCACGGGCTCGTCATACTCCTTCCATCCAGCCCAACAAATGATCGTCTCCGCAGGAGTATCCGTGGCAAAAGCTCGGCATCACCATCAAAAAAGCAACGCCGGCAGACAGTAGAGTAGGCGAGCAGAACAACCTCGCCGTGGCGTTGGGCGACCTACACAGCTAACACCCACACCCGGCAGAGGCAACCAACCAAGCTCGCGCCCAGCAAGCATCGGCCCGCCAGGCCGAGAATGCGAGGGCTGCGACGTGATCCGCTGCAGCCGAGACTCGAATTGCTTACTTTGCCGCATCTAGATTGCCTAAATCCATATTTTGGATACTGAAGTGGAATTTACTACCGAGACCCTGTTTCAGTTTTGACGTGATAAACGGATCCACCATGCCGCAAGTGACACTACCCTAACGCTTCCACGATTCTCTGCGCTGCGCGACTTACAGCATTAGCATCTAGCGGGTCACGGCTAGCATCATATATTACCTGTTCTACCTGCTCACTACTGATACCCTCTTGAACGTTATTGCAAGAGTATCTGTAAATAGCATTCGCCTCGGTAGAGTAGACAGACGACGAACTTTGCAGAATAAATTCGGGGAGGTCTGCTGGATTTTCTTCGGTCAAAATTTGCATTATTATCTTTCGCACCTTACGGAAGGTTAATCTATTGCTCTCAGCCCACATAAGTGCTCCTAATTCTTACTCAGCCACCAGGACATTAGCGGGAGCCTACCCCTCATCGACATTCCAGCACCCCGTACCCCGATGGGATGCGCTCCCCAGCGACTATTGGCACCGGCCACACAATCGCACTTTTATGCGCCGCACATCTCAAAGTCTGGTCCACCCGAGCAGAAGTAGCTCAAACACTATTGCCGCGACCAGAGAGATCACCGTCAGGACTATCGAACGAGTGCACACTGATGTCACAAGCGATGTACCTAAAGCGACACTCAGGCTCTTCACAAGGGCTAACCATATACCACCTTGTGAAAATTTCTTGTCCTCTTTCAAAAGGAACTCGTACCCGGTATACGCCAACAAAATACTGGCCACTACCGTTACCGCGATTGAGACGGGTGTTAACCCGTCGGGAAGTGTGCGAAGAGTCACATAAGTAGCAGAATCTATCAAAATAAGGAATCCATGAAATTTACTGCCTTCTCCGGACTCTTCTGTGGGCTCCAAGTCTTCGTCTTTTGGCTCACTAGCCATTTTGCCTGACACCTCCGTGCGCCTACTATTCATGGCTAACCGGGAAGCCTTCCAGAGATCCTTCCCGTTGAGCTTGTGTGCAGAGCCTTTAAGTAAACCCATGAAGTCCTCCAATAGAGGATGGAATATTTCGCCCTATACTGAAGAAATGAGTATCCGCGGTACCAGTACTTCATGACACCACCTTTTCCGCACTCTTTATACTCGGTCCATATCCAGAAACTCTTCTTTTGTAGTTGGTCGATGCCAATCCCCGAGGGTGCAACCCGTTGTGCCCATTTTGGCAACTTCTTCCATAATCCAGTTTTTTGAAGTATTTTTTTGGGACCTAAAGTCTGCCCGAAGATGAGCGCAGAGAGCCATATTTCTTTTGCATTGTGCCATTTTCCAGTGGTTTGCCGGCGCGTTTTGGATACCTGTGGCCGCGAGTTTCCCTTTTTTCGTTTACAGGCTTCCTTTCCTGACTGGTCGCACATATTGATGGGGTCGGTGGGATAGTTGTATGCCGTGGAGTTGCCGCCGGGGACGGGGTCTGTGGAGGTAAAGGTCCCTGTCGCCTGGTTGTAGAGGCGCACGCCCATGAGGGTGAGACCCGCGGTAGCATCACTCGCCGCGCGTCCTTTCGCACCAAGCCACCCACACCCAACCGGGCCCGCAACCGTACTCGCCTGGCCGGAATCCGCGAGCTCGCCGTACTCCTCGTACCCAGCCCAACCAGCGATCGTCTCCGCAGGGGTGCCCGTGACCGCGGTCGCGGAAATGGGAACGGTCGTGGCAATATCGCCATAAGTACTCGACAAAGCCAATTCTGCCGCACCGTCGGTCTTGATATAGGCTCCGATATCCCCACTAATCGACCCCGCAAACCGGGTCGTCTCCACAAGCCCGTTCGGCTGTGTCACATCCACCCAAGCCGGGTTGTCACTATCATCGGCGTAATGTCGCGTCGTCGTAGTTGTCCCCGCCGGTGTAACCGTGGTTTGGCGCCCAAACACGTCATACACATACCCGCCCGACGGACGATCAGCAGTGTCATAGATAAGTGTTTGTGTCTTCCCCGTCGTGGCGGTCCCGGCCAGCGGGCCGTCCGCGTGGATTCTTTCACTCAGCCCAGCACGAGCACCCTTCGCAGTGAACGTGTACTCACGCACCACATACGGCGACACTGTCGCATCCCCCACCGGCAGGCCAGTCAGATCCTCAACCTTCGCGAGATCACCTGCCTTGTCGTAGGTGTAACGATGATCGAAATCAAGCGGGCTCGCATCAAGCACCTCCGTCACATCCACATCCGGCGCCAGCCCCGCCGTCGTCGCTATCGCAGACGCACACAACGATAGATCCATGACCCCGCTCGCTACAGGAGCTCCGAAACTTTCAACAGCACCCACCCAACAACTTCAAAGAAAACTGTCCCATATAAAAGCTTTCTGTCAAGAGAAGTCTTGTCGCTAGCTCGGTCGACCCAATGCGCTTTACAATGTACGAATTTGGCGAACAACCCAAGCTCCTTGGGGGCATTGAACATGTCGACAACAGTATCAGCAACAAATAGTGCGAGCGAGATACAAACCGTGACGAGCGTCAAGAATTCAACACATTCACCCAATTTAGCGGGTCACTCTCCACAGCGCGAACGACTGGAGTCTAACAATACCCGCAGTCTTAAATGCCCCCCGGTGCGCATACCCTCTGCGGTATCTGCTTCCTACTCTTCCCAAGCGGGCTCTCGCTGTAGTACCGAAACTACAAGTCCTTCGTGCGCGACTGGTCCTAGGCCGACATGAGCGGCTCAGACGGTGCCGTGCGGTAATTCTCGACCGCGCCTTTCCCACTAACGATTTGCCCCCTCCGCTTCTAACTTGGCGACTCCCAACCAACGCACTCGCGCTAAATATCTATCATAAAGAACATTTCTTACCGCACACGCCACTACGAAATTTCCACCTTTTTCAACGCTTCCGCTAATCTCAAAATGCAGTTCGCTTTAAGGCAAACTCGCCGCTCTACCTGCATGAAAGGCTACAACACCCGTGTAACAACTTTTGATATTAACAGAAAGACTAGAGTCGCACAATAGAGGTGGGAAATAATGCATCTACTTCCGGAATCTCCACATATCTGCCATCCAAAAAATCCAGAATAAGAAAGTTGTATGATGGGAAGAACCTGCGCTTGCGCTGACCAATGAGGTACTCGCCTTTGGTGCACATTTCTGCAATCGCGAGAATGTCCTCCACTACCTCAATAAACATCTCCTCGCTCCAAGGCGACGGCACCGGATAAACAAGACCAAACTCAAGAAACGAGAGCCGGAAAAGGTTTTCGTTGTACCTCACCGAGAATTGCGGTCCATATTCGTTGTCCACGTTCCAGACAACGAACTCGCCGTTTACTGACGCATTAACTCCGAGCGACGAACTTAAGCGCTTCGTAGCAGGCTCAATGATTGAGCGCACCAGGTCCGACAATCCACTTAGCCCTTCTTTCGAAAATTCCACGTCTCCACTTCCTTGCCTGTACGATGGTTTCGCCAACCGCCCCATTTGCGTTCAAAGTGGAAAGAGCCACGGTTGCGCAATTTCTTCTTTGCGGAGGTTGAGAGACGCTTGTAGTGCTTTAACGACGGTCCACCCGATATACGCCACGGCGCACCCTTGGAGGTGCGACCAACTCTCAACAGATTATTCCCATTCCGCACAAACTTTGTGAAAGAGAAAAAGCCAAGAGCCCCGCCTCCTACTACGGAACTAGCCAATCCCCATTTTGAAAATGACTTTCGTCCATAGTGCTTCGACAGATATCCAGCGCCGGCAGCCACTCCTCCGACGATAGCGCCGCAAACAACACTAACTCCGCATGCAAACATACCCCCGATCGCGAGTACGGTTGCGCCACCCCCTACTACTTTCCTCCAATTGCGCTTCCACCAGCCTTTTTTGCCGTCGAGGTCGTGCTGGTTGATGGGGTCTGTGGGGTAGTTGTATGTCGTGGAGTTGCCGCCGGGGACGGGGTCTGTGGAGGTGAAGTTTCCTGTCGCCTGGTTATACAAGCGTACGCCCATGAGGGTGAGACCGGCGGTGGCGTCGGTTGTTGAGCGTTCTTTCGCGCCTAGCCACCCATACCCAATCGGACCCCCAACCGTGCCTGCTTGCGTGGGGTCAATGGCCTCGCCGTATTCCTTGTACCCAGCCCAACCAGCGATCGCCTCCGCAGGAGTATCCGCGGTCGCGGTCGCGGAGATTGGCACAGTGGTGACGATGTCACCGTGAATATTCGGCAACGTCAACTCCGCGACACCGTCGGTCTTGATGGTCGCGCCGAGATCCCCACTAATCGACCCCGTAAACCGGGTCGTCTCCACGGCACCGTTCGGCTCCTTCACGTCCACCCATGCCGGATTGTCACTATCATCGGCGTAATGCCGCGTCGTCGTAGTTGACCCCGCCGGTGTAACCGTGGTTTGGACGAGCCTGCGAGCAGAGACATCGAGCGTGAACGTTGTGGTGGTGTCGCCTTGGGTGATCTTTTGCGGCAAATCACTATCGAAATACGCGAGGCTAATATTCCCCTCACTGGGGTTCGGAGCATGTGCTGCCGGGAGCGTGGTCTGGCGGCCGAAAAGGTCATACACATACCCGCCCGTCGGGCGATCAGCAGTGTCATAGGTAAGGGTCTGTGTCTTGCCTGTGGTTGCTGCACCGGTCGGGGTGCCGTCAGCACGGATTGTTTCTTTCACCCCAGCACGAGCACCCTTCGCAGTGAACGTGTACTCACGCACCACATACGGCGACACTGTCGCCTCCCCTACCGGCAGGCCAGTCAAATCCTCAACCTTCGCAAGATTGCCTGCCTTGTCGTAGGTGTAACGATGATCGAAATCAAGCGGGCTCGCATCAAGCACCTCCGTCACATCCACATCCGGCGCCAGCCCCGCCGTCGTAGCGATAGCGGTCGAGAATGTCGAGGAGTCTGTGCGAACACGACCCGACACGTCATTAGTCTGCGACCAGGAGAACCACACGCCAGGCGCAGCAACTCCGGTCTCAGGGTCCGTGACCCGGCCGGTGTAGGTGAGGCCGGTTTCTTCGCCTGCTTCGTTGAGTTCGTGGGTGACGGTGATGCCGCCGGGAAGTGTCTCGGTGGTCATCGCACCCGCGGCGTCATACGCCGCAGCATACGTCAGAGGTGAGGATGAGCCACGGGTCACGGTTTGTTTCGTGACCAGACCGCGCCGCTCTGCTTTCCCATTCGCATCGGTGCCGTCATATTCAAACGAGGTCACGCCCTTGCCGTCATCGACCGAGGTCACACGGGCTTTCGCGTCATACGTCGTCGTGGTGACGTCCCCCAGCTGGTTTGTCGAGGTGATCTGTTTGCCCCACGCGTCGTAGGTGTAGGACTGTTTCGCACCCGCGATACCAGTACCAGCACTGTTCGCGACACCGACGGCGTCCACAAGGCCCGTGGCCTGGTTGTACTGGGTGAAGATCGCATCCATCGGCACCGATCCCGCGAGTCCACTCGTGGAGGTTTTCGTGTAGATAGCGCGGCCTGCGGCATCGTATTTCACGCTCGAGGTCCGCGTCGCGGCACCAGATGTCTCCACGGTTGTAGTGGGGGCGAGCCAATAGTCATACCCGGTGACCTTGCTGCTCGGCATACTCGGCCCCTCGCTTGGGGCAGAGGCTGGGAACGTGCGACACACCTCCCCCGCCCAGGCTTTAGCCTGCGCCGTGTTGCCACAGGAAGCATCCGCAGCATTGGGCCCTGCCGTGTAGTAAATGGTGCGAGTCGTGCCTGCATCGTCACCGTTCGAGGTCGGCGCGATCGTGGTGACAACTTTGCCGCGGGGATCAAAGATCTGTTTTGTCACGCGGCCGGCGTTGTCGGTCACGGTGGTCGGTGTTCCGAGAGTCCAGCCCGACGTCGGTGAGGTCACGGCCGAGCCGTCAAGAGGGTTGTAGCCGTTCTTTATGGTCGACACAGCCTCCACCACGCTCACCGCGTCCGGGCCACTACCTGTCGTGACCGCATCCGAGATCACGGTCGTGGCAAGCGAGTACGGCTGACCGGTCGCGGCATTGATCCCGTTATTGGGTGCTCCTTCGTCATAAATCGTGCGTGAATGCGGTCGCACCCTGGCTGTGGAGCCGTCATTGAGCATGACGTCGCGGGCAGGCCCGAACGTCTCCTCGACACGAGACCCGGCGGGCACGAGCACATTGCCTGCAGTGTCTTTAATTTCTGCGTTGTAAACGGTCTGCTCGGACAGGTCATCCACCTGGGCCTGCGACATGTCCGGGTCAGCGAGGGTCGTGTTGACTGCATTCTCGTCGAGGGTGCGGACCACGTTGCCCTTGGCGTCATACCACGTGGCATCAATCTGCCACGCACCAGCGCCGTAGCTGGCCGTGTTGATCGTGTATGCGTCCGCGTTGATGTAACTCAACGAGGCGTACTGCATGTCCGCAGCCGGAACGTCTTTGCCTACGAGGGCATTCACGGGATGGTCCGAGCCGAATACGGCGTAACCGTTGACTGGGACCTGAGCGTCAAACTCAGGCGTGCCGTCGGCCTCTTTCACCCATGCCTTCACACCCGCACGTGACAGATCCGGCAACCCGGCCCCGCTGGTGGCAACGTTGTAGACGATGGATGCGATCTGGACGGGAGGGGCGCCGGTAGTTTGCCCGTCCCGCTGGACGTTCTTCACCATCATCGTCGGGATCGAAGGGTCAGGGTTGGGTGCGTAGTTCATCGTGTAACCCGCAAGACCACTCGGGGTGATCGTCTTGAGCCTGGTCGATGCTCCATCCCACGTGTAGGTGGTCTTGAGCCCTGAGCGCACATCCGTCACGCTCGAGAGCCTGGTGAGTGAGTCGTAAGTGTAGGTCGTGACAGGTGTGGTCACCATTTGGTTCGTGGCAGGGTCAAACAGTGTCGCTGATGCTTTTGCAAGCCGCTGCACGCTCATTCCGTTCGGGTCCGTGACACTGGTGTAGGCGAGCTCTACCGCGCGGCAGCCAGGCTGCAACACGCCCGAAGGAGGGCACGCCCCGGCTGCAAGACCATCAGGAAGCGGCGCAACGATACGCGTCACCACACCAGTGGTCGCGTCGTAACCGAACGTGGTTGAGGACCCATCCCCCACCGCGGCGATCGACACCGGCCTAAAGTCAAGATTCTTACCCGCACCACCAGTCGTAGGTTGGAATGTTGTCACGGTCCCATCGTCTTCAGTCACGACGAGGGTGGGGGCCGCCGCTGTACCAGTGATCTTTGCCGTTACGCCGGAGAGTTCCGTGTCGGTCGTTCCGGGCACGAGGGTGCCGGTGACCGTTTCGCGTTTACCGGAAGGGTTGACGAACACGAGCGCGTCGCCGTCTTCCCCCATGAGAGCGATCGACCCGTCACTCATGCGCTGATCAATCACTTCCACGCCGGCGAGACCAGCGGAGTCGTCGCCTTCCAGGTTTGCCGTGAACCCGGGGCCGAAGATGCCAGTGACAGGGTCCACTGGCCACGCTTTCACATCGCCACTACCCGTAAACGATAGGTGCGAACGCGACAGCGTAGTATCTGACCCGTACCCGGGGACAGTGACGTCCGTGTCGGAGGTTTGAAACTCACCCGTGTAGAGAGCGACCTGACCGGTTTCGACATCCGTGGTTGGGTAACCGTCGCCGAAAGCGTGTGGGACGCGCACCACCACAGTCGGCGCAACACCACCGGTACACATGGGGGTCTTCACACCCGAATAGGTGAAGCAGACTTGGAAATCCATGCGCACCGGACCACGCGAAGCTTTGTTCGCCGCCGCAAGTGCCGCGGCTGCGTCAAACGTGCCGGTGAACACGGTCTCTTTGCCCAGCGCACCCGTCACAGCAGTGGCACTACCCGCGTTGATCCAGGTGTCGTTGCTGCCCGACGGGCGCCACTGCATTTGCGCAGAGACGGTCATCTCGTTCGCGGTGCGTGGTGGTGCTTTCGCGAGCACCTTGAACTCGCCGTTAGATGCCTCGAGCCGTCCCGGGGAATACAAGGCCGGGCCGCCCCACCCGGCAGTGAACACGCCAGCATCGGACGTCAGGCGTGATGCTGTGGACACGCGGGCTCTGATTTGGTGCCCGCCCGCCGTCTTTGGCAACGACACCGTGACGCTCTTGCCCGCAGTCACCGCAACCGTCGCCGCTACCGTAGCCCCATCAATCCGGTAATCAAGCTGCACGGCCTGGTTATTACCGGTGAGCACTGGTGCAGTGATCGTGCACGGCACATTTGCGCCCGGCACATTCGTTGTCCATGATCCATTGCTGTAGCTCTGGCAGGTGATGGTTGGTGCGGCAGGCTTCGCCTGGGCGGTCTTGATCGTTTTCCAGCCCGACCACGACGCGCTCCACACGCCCAGCTCATCCACGACCTTCGCACGCACATACAGCGTCTTGTTATCAGGTAGATCAGCCGGAAGCGTGCACGAGAGCGTGGAACCTGACGCCCCAAGACCAGTCGCACACTTTGTCACAAACGAATCCGTCGTGCCCGCAGTCGAGGTATGCACCTCGATATTCGCTCGCATCGAATTCCCATCCGGATCCGTCCCTACCGTCGACACAACCGGGCGTTTCGAGGCCACATACGTGTCTGCACCATAGGTGGTGGTTCCGGCAACCGTTGGCACTGCTGCCACGTTCGGTTTGCGGTCGTAGGTGAACACGATCGAGGGAGGTGTGGTCGATTCCATCGACGCGAAACGCTTCCACCCGTTCACATCTGTCTCGGACGCAGCCTTCAACGCCAACGATGCGCTACCTGCGCTCGAGGTTGCCCATGACTGCGCGAGACCAGTGATCGGAATACTCACCCAGCCCGCAGCACACGACGAACTATGCCCCTTCGCAACTGTCACGCTGCCCTGCTTAGCTACCAGGCCCGGCTGCGCACGCCACCGCACCGCCGAAGTTGCGACCGCGTTCGTCGACCACACCTCCAACGCCGTCGGCCTGCACGAATACGACCACGACTCATACAACTTCAACGACGCCGACTGAACCTTCAACCCTTTAAACGATGCCGTCGAAAACGTGAGAAACGATCGAGCTTTCGCAGACCCGTCATACGTGCCAGCCTTCAACTCTCGCTCACTCGAACGATCCGACGAAACATTCGACTGCACGAACGCGTCAAACGTCGGCCGCGTGGTCGCAGACGCATACACCGGATCCACCGTCACCGGAAACACACGTGCCTCATCGAGCAGCCACTCCCGCGACAGTGACAACCGAAGCGTCACCGCCGTCGCTTCTTGCTCCACGAGCTGCACACTCACACCCGTGTGCTGTGTGTGCTCGCGACTCTTCACGTCCACGAACGCGTCCCATGCCATCGGGGCCTCGAAACGAGACACCACGTTCCCAGCCGCATCAACGAATTCGACACGCTCACCTGTGATTTCGCGGGCCGTCACACCCTCTGGGATCGACAACGGCACATCCCATGTCACCAGCGAACCCGATTGGTCCGCAGCATAAGACTCGGCAGCGGTGCGGTCCGCAATAATGAACGACTGCTCGAACCCATCGCGCGTCGCTGTTACCTGAAGATCAATCCCCGGCCACGCTTTCGCATACGTTGCCGTCGGCCCCTCCACACGCGGTGCACCAAGCGAATCCGGCCACGTCACCGCGATCTGCGAATCCGCTGCCCCACCTGACAGCGACGCTACCTCAGCCGGTTGAGCATCTGTGCCCTTCACCTCACCCGCCAACACAACCCCCTCGGGCACTGACGTGGGAGCAAGCGAACCATCCGCCTTCTCAACCAGATCAGTATTGAATGAGGTCCATTCACCCTTATCGTTCTTGAACCGCACCGGGGCCGCGAACTGCTCTGTCGTCACCGACCCATCCGCATTCACCCACGTGCTCGAGGACTCCGACCGTTCCGCCGTCACCTCCACACGCTTGCCCGTCGCTCGGGCCTGGATCACAGCCGACGGAAAATCAACCACACCACCCGAGGTGGGAGTGGCCTGCTCCACAGGCGAAGGAGAAGGGGCAGGAGTGGTATCAGCCCAGGCCTGCGATGCAGGCACCAAACCCGCCGACACCAACGCCGCCGACACCCCATACGCCGTCAACAAAACAGCACGACGAAACACACGATTACTAGACCAGCCACCCACGCGAGAATCCTCTACTCACTTGCAGCATCACTGCTGCTCCCGTAACGCCCCGAAGAGGGAGTCAGAGAAACTTTACTGCCACGTAAAAGGAGCGAGAAGCGGACTTAAGTCCCCTCAAGGTTGAATGACGTCAGCTCTTTGGGTGGGCTTCGATGATGATGTTGTCGGTGCTGTGTCTGCTGGCGGGTTGGCAGCAGGCGGAGAGGGGCGTTTGCCAGCTGGATTTTGTGATGGTCTCCGTGGTGCCGTTGCCGTCGACGTAGGCAGTGTCGCCAGTTTCCACGGTTGCCGTTACCTGGTTGAGGTGACGGGTGTCGAGACCGGGATGCTCGGGGCATGATTTCTATCCTGAACTCGACAAACAGTGCCGAGCTCAGGCTAGAAATCGAGTCCTCACAGAGTCTTGCCCGTCGGTGAATTTCAGGCTGCGCCAGCGGCAACACCTGAGTTCACGGATCGTTCACCACGGCTGCGCGAGCGCAGCACGAGGGCCGCGGCGACGAGCACAAGAAGCATCACGGCGAAGCCCGCGAGCGCCATCCCCGTTGCGGCGAATACGACGTAACCCACGAGCGAGGATCCGGCCGCGACGAGCGCGTAGGGAAGCTGGGTGTTCACGTGCGTACTCACCTTGCAGCCGGCGCCCGTGCTCGACAGGATCGTCGTGTCGGAAATCGGCGAGCAGTGATCGCCGAACACACTGCCGGCGATGACCGCGCCGAACGCCGCGACCAGAAGCTCATTGCCTCCGGGAGAAGCATTCATGAGCTGGCCCGCGAGCGGCAGCAGAATGCCGAAGGCACCCCACGAGGAGCCGGTCGCGAACGCCATGAGACCGGCCATCACAAACAGGATCGGGACGAGCCAGTGGGCCGGGAGGTTCACGTTCGCGACGACGTCGGCGAGGAAGCTGCCCGTGCCGAGATCGCCGATGACTGCGCCGAGCATCCACGCGAGAAGAAGAATCGAAATCGCGGGAAGCATCGACTTCGCACCCTGGAAAGCGCCACCGAAACGCACGGTCGAGGAGAAGACCGGGTTGGAGAGGGTGTAGCGGTACAGGTAGTAGAACGCGACGACGAGGCCGATGATGCCGCCGACGTTGAGGGACAGCGCCACGTTGGCGTTGGCCATCGTCGAGAAGAGATCCCACGCGCCGGCCTCGATGCCGCCGGTGACGTACATTCCGCCCACGACACCGAGAATGAGCAGCACGAACGGAACGAGCAGCGCGCGCTTCGCGCCCGGTTCGTGACGCGGGAGCTTGTCGGTCGCCTGACTGGGCGCATCCTTCTCATCGGCGTGCACGCCGTCGCCGGCGAAGGCCCGCTCCTCTTCCTTACGCATGGGCCCGAAATTGAGCTGCCAGGCGATCACGAGCCACAGAAATACGAGCGCAGCAACCGCGTAAAAGTTCATGAGTGCGGCGCGCACGAAGGCCTCGACCTCGCTCATCTGCAGTGCGGAGGCCGCGAGGATCGGGGCCATGATGCCGATGAGGGAGGCACCCCAGCTCGAGAACGGGATGAGCACGACGACGGGGGCCGCGCCCGAATCGATCAGGTACGAGAGCTTGGCGCGCGAGACGCGTTGCCGATCCGAGATGGGCCGTGCGATCTGCCCCACCGAAAGAGCGTTGAAGTAGTCGTCGATAAAGAACGAAAGGCTCAAAAGGCCAGTGAGAATTTGGGCCCCGCGCCGTGTCTTCACGCGCTTTTCCACCCAGTCCGAGAACGCCGACGTCCCGCCGGCCATGAGGACGAGAGACGTGATCGTGCCGAGTTCGAGCAGGAAGGCGATGATGAGGATCGTGTACCAGTTCAGCCCGCCGTCTTCCCACACGAGTCCGAGGGCAGCCTTACCGACCTCGCCAAGCGAGCCGAGCGGAGAAAAGTCAGCGATCAGTATCGCGCCGGCCACGACGCCTGCGAAGAGCGATATGAGCACACGTTTCGTCACGATCACGAGGAGAATCGCGAGGATCGGCGGAACGAGGGTGAGGATCGGGTAGGTCTCTACCACTGGGACCTCCTAGGCGTGTCGCAAACGCAGGAACACCCCCACAGTAAACGCCGTTGTCCCGAGGGGAAAGTGGAAAGGTCCCCGAGGTGATCCATACGTGGTGAAGGATACGAATGCTCACGCAGTCGCGAGCGTCAGCACCCCGACGCCCGCGAGGAGCACCGCGAAAAGTGCCGTGAGACTCGAGGGCCGCGCCTTCGCCGAGAGGGGCCCACCGGCCATCCCCCCGAGCACCGTTCCGGCCGCAAATATGAGTACCGACGGCCAATCGATATGCGTGGGGGTTCCGATCCTCGCGAGCAGCGCCGCGGCGGACGTCATGATCATGACGAGCAGGCTCGTGCCCGACGCCGCACGCATCGGCAGACCGAGCGCGATCACGAGCATCGGCACGGCAAGAAACCCTCCACCGACGCCGAAAAAGCCCGTGAGCAGCCCCGTGGCGCTCGCGGCAAGCACAAGGGCAAGCCGAGACGGTTGGGATTCGGGTTCCGACGGTTGCCCAGCAAGCGTCGGCCCCCTCTCTTTCACGTTCTCTTCGAGCCTCGTCGTGTAGGCGCGGCGCGCCATGACGATAGCGACGATGAGTAAGAGTGCACCGAAGCTGAGCATCAGGGTTCGCTCGGGCACGAAAAGGGAGAGTCGCGAGGCGAGGGCGGCGCCGACGATGGCAACGGCGCCGAAGGTGAGCCCCTCCCTCCAGCGGACATTGCCCTGCTGTGCGGGGTGGCGGAGCGCGACGATGGCGGTGAGGCCCACGACGACGAGCGAGGCACCGGTCGCGTCGTGGGGCGCCATGCCGAGCACGAACACGAGCACGGGGACAGAAAGGATGCCTCCACCCGCGCCGAGGGCACCGACCACGAGGCCGATGCCCACACCGATCACCGCCGCGAAGGCGACGGCGTTCATCGCGCCACCGCGAACTGCACGCCTAGATCACACCAAAATCGAGCATCGCGTCAGCAACCTTCACGAAGCCCGCAATGTTGGCGCCCACAACGTAGTCACCGGGGCGTCCGTACTCTTCGGCTGTCGCGGCGCACGTGTCGTGGATGTTCACCATGATGTCGGTGAGGCGCTTTTCGGTGTCCTCGAACGTCCACGAGTCCCGCGCGGCATTTTGCTGCATTTCGAGGGCCGAGGTTGCCACGCCTCCCGCATTGGCGGCCTTGCCAGGGCCGAAAGCAATGGTGGCCTCCTGGAAAAGGTCCACGGCTTCAGGGGTCGAGGGCATGTTCGCGCCCTCGGAGACCGCGATGAGGCCGTTCTTGAGGAGCGTCTTTGCGCTCGCGGCGTCGAGCTCGTTCTGGGTGGCGGAGGGGATGGCGATCTCGCCGGGGACGTCCCACACGTTGCCACCTTCGACGAACCGCGCTTTGCCGCCACGACGTTCGGCGTACTCGCGGATGCGGCCGCGCTCGACCTCCTTGATCTGCTTGAGCAGGTCGAGGTCGATGCCCTCCTCGTCGACGACGTAGCCGCTCGAATCAGACGCCGTGATAGCCACGCCGCCGAGCTGCTGGGCCTTCTCAATGGCATAGAGCGCGACGTTGCCGGAGCCGGACACGAGCACGCGGCGACCTTCGAAGTCGAGACCTTTCGCCTTGAGCATCTCGTTCGCGAAGATCGCGGCGCCGTAGCCGGTCGCCTCCGTGCGCACGAGCGAGCCACCCCAGTTGAGGCCCTTGCCGGTGAGGGTGCCGGCATCGAAGCGGTTCGCAAGCCGCTTGTACTGGCCAAAGAGGTAGCCGATCTCGCGGCCGCCCACGCCGATGTCGCCCGCGGGGACGTCGGTATCGGGGCCGATGTGGCGGAAGAGTTCGGTCATAAACGACTGGCAAAAGCGCATGATTTCGGCGTCAGACTTGCCGTGCGGGTCGAAATCGGAGCCGCCCTTGCCGCCGCCGATCGGGAGGCCGGTGAGGGAGTTCTTAAAGATCTGCTCGAAGCCAAGAAACTTCACGATGCCGAGGTTGACGCTGCGGTGGAAGCGCAATCCCCCTTTGTAGGGGCCCAGTGCCGAGTTGAACTCGATGCGAAAGCCGCGGTTGACCCGCACCTTGCCCTCATCGTCAACCCAGGGGACGCGGAAGATGATCTGCCGTTCCGGTTCGGCGATGCGCTCGAGGATCGCGGCTTCGGCGTATTCGGGGCGCCGAGCGTGGAGCAGTTCGAGCGATTCGAACACCTCCCTGACCGCCTGGTGGAATTCGCTTTCGCCGGGATTGCGGCGCAAAACGGCGTCAAGGGTCGCATCAAGTGAAGTGGCCATCGATCATCCTTTGTCGTGAGTGTATGCAGTCGTCTTCGTACACCTCTGTCGATACTGAGTGGTAAAGGCGCTCTTGAAAACTTACACGCCGCGGCCATCTTTCGGGAAGTCGCGGTCTCAGGATGAGAGACGCGACGCTTTAGCGGGCCGCGAGCTGTTCGATCGCCCAGCGGGGATCATCCGTGGAGATCGACTCGGGGCGGAGCTCGACGGCCTTTGCGAGCTGCTCCTCCGTGTTCACCGTCCACACGTTGATCTTGTAGCCACGCGCGTGCGCTTCCTTCGCGGCCTCGGGGGTGAGACCGTCCACGCTGCAACTCAGCCACGTGCAGCCGAGCTCCTCGAGCGTGTCCCACGTCGACTCCTCGACCGCATTCACGAGGAGACCGAGGCCCACGTGCGGGGCAACCTCGTGCACAGCCGCGAGAGCCTCGGGGACGAACGAAATGACCGTGTCGCGCTCGCCGTGCCCCGGGCGTTTATCGTGGATGAGCTGCGCCGAAGCCGTGGCGGCCGACGCGACCTTGACCTCGACATAGAGTTCGAGGTCCTCCATCGCGAGAAGCTCCGTGAGGAGCGGAACGCCGTGGCCACCCTGGAGTGACACCTGTGCGAGCTCGGCGTTCGTGAGGTCCTTGATCGCGCCTTTTGCGGGAATAGAAGCTGGATCGGCCATGCGGTCGATCGTCTCGTCGTGCATGATGATCGGCGTGCCGTCGGCGCTCAGGTGCACGTCGCATTCGACGACGCCAGCGCCGTCCGTCTTTGCCTGGCGGAAGCCCGCGAGCGTGTTCTCGGTCGTCACGAGCGCTGCTCCGCGGTGGCCAACGATCACGGGTCGGTAGCCCTCGACCGCCGCGACCTCGACGCCTTCGGCATGCGATGCTTGCGGCGGGCGCACGGCGGGCGCTTCCGTGACCAGAGCAGGGGCACCGGTTCCAGAACCCTGCGCGGGGACGAAATGGTCGATGCTCGCGAGAACGGTACGGAGGCCGTGGTCGGCATCCTCCGTCATCGCGCGGACCTCCTCGCCCCTGCTGAGCCCGCTCATGACGGTCGGGTCGATGCACTCAACGATGCTCTGCTCGTAGCTCTCCCCCGCGCGCACGACGACGTTGCACGGCAAAAGCGCCCCCATCGACGGATCGGCGTTAAGAGCGCGCCTCGCGAGCGCCGGGATGCACGCACCGAGAATCACATATGGGCCGAGCTCGGCGCCAGCTTCAGCGCCGATCTTGTTGGAGAGGGTGCCCTGCATGTTCAGTTCGTACACCACCCCGAAGCCTTCCTCGGCGAGGGCGTGGCGAACCGCCTCAAGGGCAACATCGAAGGGCGCCGAGACCTGCACTCGGTGCGTGTACTTCACGGGAAACTCCTTTTTCGTGGGGCGTGTTCACGCATGTCGACCGCGCGTGATCGGGCCAGGCTAAGGTGGCAATTCCACGGGCGGTTGACGCGACGGTGGCCTACAGGTGAACGAGCCGCGTTACATTATGGGGCGCAGCGGAACGAGCAGCTTCTCGGTAACTTTCTCGATTCCTGCGCGCGCCTTCCACTTCTCGGGATCCACCTCGAAGCAATCCTTGAAGTCGGCCTCAAACACTTTCTCGAGAGCCTCGGCGAATGCCGGATCGGCAACCTCGAGGTTGGTTTCGTAGTTAAGCGCAAGTGAGAGCCGGTCAAGGTTGGCGGTTCCGACGGTTGCCCACATCCCGTCGATCGTCGCGATCTTCGAGTGGTTCATCGCGGGCGTGTAGAGGAAGATGCGCACGCCAGCGTCGAGTAGATCCTGGTAGAAACCCCGCGCGACCCAGTCGACGACGACGTGGTTGGACTGTTCGGGGAGCATGAGACGCACATCGACCCCGCGCGCGGCAGCGGCACGAAGCGGCTCAAGGAGCTTACCGTCGGGAACGAAGTACGGGGTCGAGAGCCAGATGTTCTTCTGGGCGCGCTCGATGGCCGCGAGGTACATGCGGCGAATCGGGTAGACGGCCTGGAGCGGGAGGTTGGGGTGGACCTCGACGCGCGTATTCCATGCGTTTGGCGCGATCCAGTCAATGCGTTCATCGGCGCGACGATCCTCGTTCCACACGTTGACGAACGCCTGGCGCAGCTCCCACACGGCGGGCCCCACCTCGCGCACGTGGGTGTCGCGCCATTCACTCTCGTAGGCATCGCCGATGTTGAAGCCGCCCACGTACCCCACCTCGTCGTCGACGACGAGGACCTTGGAGTGGAGCAGGCCGGTCGAGCGAACCGGAGCACGCCAAAACGACCCCGAAATGGGGTACATGCGGTGAACGTTGATGCGCTCATCAAGTTGCTCGAAGAACTGGCGAGGAACCACGAGATTCGCGAAGACGTCCCAAATGAGGAACACATCGACTCCGCGCGCAGCCGCGTTGTTCACGGCGTCCATGAAGCGCTGGCCTACGCGGTCTCCCTTCCAGATGAAGGTCGCGAGCATAACCGTGTGCTCGGCATTGTCGATCGACTCGATCATCGAATCGTAAAGTTCCTCGCCGCTCGTGAAGATCCTGATGTCGGACTTCTCAACACTCGAATCGAACGTCCCGGGCTTGGGCGCACGGCGCTTCTTGCGCCCGCGTTTTGTGTAGGCGTCCATGGCGAGGAGGGTGCCCACGGCGACTGCTTGAGATGCGGCAATACCGGCAGTCGTCGCGAGTGCAGCCCGCCTGGCGATGCGCTTGCTGCGCTCAATAACGCTCAGCTGTGCGGTGGTTTCACTCATGCCTCAATCCTCGCAACTCTTCCTGAAGCCTGCGTTCCCTTCCGCGTGTCGGGCTACCGCGGCGGCCACGACGAGATCCTGCCAGCTCATACCCACGGTCGTCACGACCGTGGGGGCACTCGGAGCGTTCGTCTCAACCTTCGCGGCGGCCTCATCTCCGAGAAGCGACTTCATGCTTATGGGCGCGCCTTCGGTGAGGGATCCGTCGGCGATCGCGCGCACGACATCCCCGTTCTCGCGCAAGGCGACCGCCTGATCCTCGACGATCACGCGGGCACGTCCCATCGTCTCGGCGGGAACCTCGCGGGTCTGCGGTGTATGGGCGCCGACGGCGAGCACGGCCGCGTGCGGCTGCACCCACGCATCGTCAAACACCGCCTCCTTTGCCGCGCTCGCGCACACGATCACGTCGGCGGCCTCGACGGCAGCGCGGCAGGCGTCGGAACCTGCCTTCACCGTTCCAACGTCGCCTGCACTCCCGCCCGCGCCCACCGCGAGCGCGCTTTCACTCACGTTTTCCGGGCTGCGCACGGCGTAGGTGACAGACCCGAGAGCGTCGAAGCCCACGCCCCCGCTGCCGCACTCATCGGCGAGCGCCCGCACGAGCCCCTCCCCCTGAACTCCCGCGCCGAAGGCGACGACGTTCGGCCTGAGCGTGACGTGCGCGGCGATCGCGCGTAATGCCGGGCGTGCCGCGGCGATGGCCACCGCGGGCGTGCGAAGCGCGGTGAGGGCGATCCCGTCGACGAGCGAGCGCGGCGTCAGCGTCTGCGCGTCGCACAGCAGATACGTGCCCTGGATGAACGGGAGAGACTTGTCCGGGTTGTGCGGCGCAAGGGTCAGTATTTTGATGCCGGCATCGTCACCGACCCTTGAGGGCATCGTGAGGAATTCGCCGGTCCCGACACTCGTGAAGGTGCGTTCAGGGTCGCCTGCCGGATCGAAGCCCGAGGCGAGAGCTGCCGTCAGGGCGTCAGCGGCAGCGCGATACCCGAGGGCGAAAACGTGCTCTGCGGTGTAGTTCTTCATGTTCTCACTGTGTCATGCGTGACTTAGCACGGGCCGAATTGAGAGGTTGAGGCGTAACCTCGACACATGCCCACGTTATTGATAATTCACGGAACTACGCGTCCATCGCGCTCGGGGATCCTCGTGTCACGCGCACTCGAAAGCCTTGCGAAGGAGACCACGACCTTCGACGTCGAGTTCGCGGATCTCAAGGACGTTAACCTGCCCTTCCTCGACGAGCTCGACCACCCCCGATCCGGGAACTACGAGCGCCCGCACACGCGTGCGTGGGCGGCCACCGTCGCGCGTGCTGACGCGATCGTCTGGGCAACGCCCCAGTACAACGGCTCGTTCTCGGCGCCACTCGAGAACGCGATCGACTACCTCGCGGCGGAATGGGAAGGCAAGCCACTCGGCATCATTGCGTGGGGCTACTCCAACGGCGGGCTCGATGCGGCACGCGCGCTCACCCCCGTCGCCGCATCGCTCCGGATGGACCTCGTGGAGCCACTGCTCGGCTACACGAGCTACGGCGCTGACCTGAAAGACGGAAGCCTCACCGTGAGCGAGGAATGGAAGCGCAACGCGACAACTCTCCTCAAAGGGCTCGAAGAACGCGCGGCGTAGGATGCTCCGCATGCCCACTTCACCCCTTCGCCTCGCCGGCGACTTCGTCGTCCTCGAACCGCTCTCACTCGACCATCTCGAGGGACTCAAGGACGCGGTGAACGACGGCGAACTATGGAAGCTCTGGTACGCAAACATCGCAAAGCCCGCAGAAATGCGCCAGGACATCGAGAGGCGTCTCGACCTGTGCGAAGCAGGCTCGATGCTCCCCTATACCGTGATCCGTAAAGTCGACGAGGATTCCGGCTACATTGCCGGGATGACGAACGTCATCAACATCGACCGGGCGAACCGGGTCGCCGAGATCGGCGCAACCTGGTACGCGCAGAGCGTGCAGGGCACCGCGGTGAATCCGGAAGCGAAGTTCCTTCTTCTCCGGTATCTCTTCGAGGTCGAGAAGCTTCAGCGCGTTGAGCTGCGCACCCACACCTTCAACAGGCACTCACGCGCGGCGATCGAAAAACTCGGCGCCACCTTTGAAGGGGTCATGCGGCGCCACCGAGTTCTCAAAAACGGCACCACACGCGACACGGCGCTGTACTCGATCCTCGACCACGAGTGGCCCACCGTGCGCGCACACCTCGAATACCGGCTCCAGCGCGCAGCGCAGTAGCCCGCCCGGGAAGAGTGGCCGACGCCTGCCTTAGAGCCATTCGCGACAAGGAGAAGGGAACTACGCTCCTTTACGCGACATCCACCAGCGCTCGACGATGAGCCCGACGATGACGACGACAATGCCGACGCCCGCACCAATCGATGTTTCGACGATGCGGGGAACGAGCATCTCGTAATGCCTCGCGGGGTTCGCAAGATGCACCATGAGCAAGGCGAGCGGCGTGACGAATACGAGCCCAAATGAATAATTGCGCGTCACGAACATCTCCGCGAGGAACTGCATCGCGACGATCCACACGACTGTCTGCCACGGCTGACTCGGAAACGACATGAGGAACGCCGCGATGGCGACGCCAAGGACGGTCCCCACAACGCGGTGAAGGGCACGGTTGACCTGCCCCACGCGGCGGGTTTCTGAAAGAGGAGCCACGGCCGCCACTTGCGCCCAATATGGCGAAGGAATCATGAGCGCCGTTGAGATCGACCCCGCAATCAATGCCGCGCTCGCGAAGCGGCCCGCATCCTGTGCGTAATCGGCAACGCTCACGCGCTCCGGCACCGGCACCGGGCGGCCCGTGTTGGCCTCGCCGAGCACGTGAAAGAGCACGCTGAACGCTAAGGAAATCAGCACGCTTCCGCCGCCGAATACAAGCGGTATCCACAGCGGGAACACGTGCGGGCTCGTCGCGATAGCCGTCGCCGCAAAAACGAAGAAGAGCACGCCCCGCGGCCTCAGCGAAAAGCGAGGCACGAGGCCCGACGTCAGGGCCGCCACCATCGTGCCGACGATGACGACGATCCAGGCCCCAGGAAACGTCGGAACCAGCATCTCCGCGTGGCGCGCAGCGGTCGCGAAAACCTCGCACGCTACCAGGGCGCCTCCCGCAATGGCCTGTTGCCGCACGCGCTCGCGCGTGGGAACGAATCGGCCATAAAGCGAGCTGAAGGTGCCAAATGACGCAAAGAGTGAAAGATCAAGGCGTCCCAAGAAAAGGAGAATCACGAGGGGGACCGCAACCGAAAAGGAGATGCGCACCGCGGGGACGAACTCGCCTCGCGCCTCGCCGAGGGTCACAAAGGTCCGGGCGCTCGAGCCGACATGAACCCTCGCCTCGGCGGGAATCGCGTGCAGAAATGTCCGGCGATGACGAGAGACGCGGGGAGAAGGCACGTGCCTCAGGATAAAACCATTCGCGAGGCGCGCGCATCATCGCCCGCATCAACTCACGTTGTGAGGTGTTCGATCAAGATCTTGGCGCCCAGAGCGATGAGGACAAGGCCGCCCGCTACCGCGGCGGGAGTTCGGAATCGGGCCCCGACACGATGACCAATGATGACCGCAACGAACGACAGGGCGAAGGTGACGAGGGCGATGATCGCAGCCGCCTCAACGATGTTGACGGCGAGCATCGCGAAGGACACGCCGATCGCGGCGGCGTCGACGCTCGTGCCGATGCCCAGAAGAAGAAGTGTTTTGAGGTTGATCGCCGCTTGCTCGCCGCTAGCGTCTTCCTCCTCGACCACGAAAGCCTCACGGATCATGTGCGCGCCGATGAGCGCGAGCAGCGCGAAGGCGATCCAGTGGTCGATGGGGGCGAGCACCTGGGAGAACTGGGATGCGAGTGCCCACCCGAGCACGGGCATGAGGCCCTGAAACGCCCCGAACACGACGGCGATGAGGAGCGCCACGCGGTAGGACAACTGGCGCATGTGCACACCCTGCGTGAGAGCGGCGGCGAAGGCATCGGCGGCAAGCCCGACGCCCACGAGCAGGAGTGCGATGATGTCCACGTCTGTCAACACTTTCGCCTCGACATGCGGTGTGTCTAGAGGAAAACGAAAGTGAGGACGTCCAAACAATTTGACGGAGAATAGCGCGCGGGCGATTCTTGACACGGGCCGTAGGGCCCTTCGCCGCCCGCCCACGAGAGGCTCACCCCGCATGAACGCCACGCCCGAACCAACCAGGGTCACCGAGGACTACCTCGCCGTCATCTGGAAGGCGAGCGAGTGGCCCGACGACGGGCACACCCCCGCAACGAGTGCGATCGCCTCCGCACTCGGGGTTTCGCTCTCGACGGTGTCAGCGCAGCTCAAACGCCTCGCGACCGACGGCCTTATCGACTACCACCCCTACGGCGCGATCGCCCTCACCGCCGAGGGCGAGACGATCGCGCGTCAGGTCGTGCGGCGACACCGGATCCTCGAAACCTTCCTCGTCGACCACCTCGGCCTCGCGTGGGACGAGGTTCACGAGGAGGCAGACAAGCTCGAGCACGCGACAAGCGACCGACTGATTGGGCGCATGGACGACATGCTCGGGCACCCCGCAGTCGACCCCCACGGCGATCCGATCCCGTGCGATATTCACGATGCGCCCGACCCCGGCGTTCCGCTCACGCGCTGCGAACGGGGCGAGAGCGTAGTTATTTCACGCGTCTCCGACGAAAACCCGGACATCCTTCGCTACTGCGCGAAGCGCACGCTCGCCCCGGGCACCCGAATCACGATCCTCGAGGAAATGGATTCGACGGGCCTCATGAGCATCGAAGGTGGCGGGCAGCGCGTCGAGTTGAGCGCTCAGATCGCGAACGCGATCAGGGCGGTTCCCGAATCCGCTTAGGCGCGCAACCCGCGCACTTCGGCTCGCGCTACCAGTCGCGCGACGAGCTTCGCCCTGTTCCTTTCGGAAATCGGGCGCCCGCTGAGGTGGTTATACACCCAAAGCCCAGCACTGAGAACGTGATCCTCAAGTCGCTCTAAGTCGTCGTCGCTCTCGACATCCTCACTCGGGTTGAGAAGCCAGCGTTCATCAATCTCGTCCCAAGCCCGCTCATGGTCACGGTGGCTCAGCGCCTGGATATTGAGAAGAATTTCTACGAGGGGCTCTTCGCGCTCGAGGGCGACTACAAGGGCACGCTCGCGTTCGGCCGGCGTGAGGTCTTCGGGGGCCTTCCCGCCGCTCACGCGGGTGACCTCACGCTCCCACAGTTTCGCGGCGTAGTGGTGAAGATCGACGAGGAGATCGTGACGAGAAGGGAAGTGATAGATGAGGCCCGACTTCGACATACCTGTGGCTGCCGCGAGCGAATCGAAGGTAAGGCCGTCAACGCAACCGGTCTCGGTGACGAGGTGGTACGCCACCTTAAGGGCGTACTCTTTCTTGCTGGATCTGGGCACGGGGGTCCTAGGGGGAAAGGTTCAGCATTGAGGGGATGACAATAAAGTAACAGTGTTCTGCACCGATAAAGGCTAGGAACTACCTAACGCGAGGTATGACACATTTCTTACAAACGTAAGCCAGCGCTCTTTACATCTGTAAATCAGTGCTTTATGTTTGACCCGGTCGAAAAGACTGACACCTGTAAGAAAGAGCAGAGTCGAGGCCCCATGTCTGTCCTGTATGCCGCACGGCGTGCCCTCAGCCATCACGTCGAGGAGACGCCGACCGATCCGCGTGCTCAAAAATCGCGCGAATCGCTCGTCCGCGTCATGGTCGACGCCCTCGACGAAAACCCGCAGCCCCCGAGCGTCTCCGAACTTGTTCGACGCGCCGGCGCGAGCCGCCCCACCTTCTACCAGCACTTCGGGGACATTCCCACGCTCATGCACGCCGCGGCTATGGCTCGCCTCGAAGAGGCCTTCGCGACGCTCCCCCAGCAGGCGTCGGACAACCCCGACCACCCCGAAAACTGGACCCGCTTCGCAGCCGAAAGCTTTACGGCGCTCTTCACGCACCTGAGCGAGAACCGCACGTTTTACCTCGCGGTTCTCGACGGCCCGAGCGGGCGCGCCGCCGAAAGCGAACTCACGCGCTTCCTTGCAGGGCGCATGCTAGGCATCGGCACGCTCCGCGACGCACTGACCCGTCTCACCGGTCCCCGCGCCGCGCGCTACGCCGAGTTCCTCTCGGCGGGTCTCATTTCGCAAGCCACCAAGGACCTCCGCGACGACCTCCCGGTCTCAGCGATGGTCGAAACGACAACCGACTTCCTCGCGGCCGCGACTGGCCACAAGGCCGCCTAAGGAGAACGTTTTATGTCACAGAACAATCTGAAGGCCATGCGCACGGCCAAGGCCAATTCCATCGCGCGACGCCTCCGCAGTTCCGGAAACAGCCTTTCCATCATTCGCGTCATGATCCTCGTGATCGGCGTTTCGCTCGTTCCGCTCGTTTACGCGGCACTTCTCACGTGGTCTAACGTCGACCCCATCAACAGGCTCCACCAGGTGCCCGCCGCCGTCGTCAACCTCGACAAGGGCAACACCGACCCCGACCTCGACCTCGGCGACGAGCTGACCGATGAACTCCTCGATTCGACCTCGAACAACAACCTCGACTGGACGGAAATGTCCGAGTCGCGCGCCAACAAGGCGCTCCAGGACGGCGAGATCTACGCGGTCTTGAGAATCCCCGAGAACTTCAGCACCAACGTCGCCTCTGTTGGAAACGACGACCCCTCGACGGCCGCGAAAGCCGAACTCTCAATCACGACCAACGACGCGAAAAATATGATCTCGGGCAACCTCGCCCAGAGCATCCTCACGAAGGTCACGGATTCGCTCAACGAAAAGGTGAGCGACGAGTACCTCCACAACATCTACGCGGGCTTCAACGATATGCACGACTCGCTCTCGGATGCCGAGGACGGCGCCGGGCAGCTCGCCGACGGCTCTTCTGACGCAAAAGACGGCGCCGACAAGCTCGCCGACGGCACCGCGAACGCGAAGGATGGTTCCGGTCAGCTCGTGGACGGAACGGCTGCAGCGAAGGACGGCACTGCCCAGCTTGCCGACGGCACCACGACCGCGAAAGACGGCTCCGGCAAGCTCGTCGTGGGTCTCGGCGACCTCAAGGACGGCACCGTCACCCTCGCGAACGGCGCGAACACCCTCGCGAATGGCACAACTCAGCTCAAGGATGCGACGGGGCGCGCCGCGGTTGGCGCAGGCGATCTCGCGAACGGCGTGGGCCGGCTGGATTCGGCCGCGGGTCAACTTTCCGACGGTGCCTCGCAGGTCAACAACGGCGCGATTCGCCTGCGTGACGGCCTCACGGACGCCCAGGATGGCTCCGCGAAACTTGCCGAGGGCTTGAACGAACTGAACTCAAAGACTTCGATCCTCCCCGGAGCGGTCGCGGAGCTCAAGAAGGGCTCGGCGGCCCTCGCCGATGGCTCCGAGCTCATCGCCGAACGCATGGAGGACCTGAGCGATCGTGGGCCCGCGATCGTTGATGACCTGCACAAGGTCAAGGACAAGACTCGCGGCGCGCACGACGAGGCCGTCGAACTCAAGAAACTCACGGTCGAAGACGTCGAGGGCACCGAAGACTACACGGAATCGCTCGCGGACATTCAAGAACACTGGGACGAGATGGATCCCGAGCAGCAAAAGCTCGCGATCGATGGTCTCAAGAGCGGCGCCGATCAGATTGCGGAACGCTCTCGCAAGATCAACGCTGGCGTGAGCGACCTCGACCTCAAGATCATCGTTCCCCTCGACGTTGCCGCGCACGCACTCGATAACAAGGTCAACGAACTTCCCGCACTCTTCGACCACGCGGCTGAGAAGTCCCGAGAAGTCGCCGACAAATTCAAGAGACTCGACGACGGAGTAGGCGAGCTCGACGCGAAATCGACCGAGCTCGTGGATGGCATCAACCAGCTCGCGACCGGCGCAAACACGCTCGATGACGGCCTCGGGAAGCTCTCGAATGGTGCCGGCGACCTGACAAACGGCACGGGTCGTTTGGCGGATGGCACGAGCCAACTCAAGGACGGAACGGGCACGGCGTACGCGGGCGCTTCGACCCTCGCCGACGGCGCCTCGAAGCTCGACGCCGCGAGCGGAAAACTCAACGACGGCGCACAGCGCCTCGCGACGGGCTCGAGTGACCTCACAACCGGCGCAGGCAAGCTTCAGGACGGCGCCATAAAGCTCGATGGCGGCATCGGCAAGCTCAACGATGGCGCCGTGAAGCTCCACGACGGCTCCATAAAACTCAATGACGGCGCCGTGAAGCTCAACGATGGCCTCGGCAAACTCAATGACGGCGCGACCGAACTCGGCGGCGGCCTCGGCAAACTCAAGGACGGCGCGAATGAGCTCCACGACGGCCTTGCCGATGGTGTCGAGCAAGTACCGAATTACTCCACGTCTGAGAAGGATCATCTCGCGAGCGTTGCCTCTCAGCAGGTAGACCTGTCGAAGCACCGCCTGCACGAGGTTGAAAGCTACGGCTACGGCCTTGGCCCGTACTTCATGACGCTTTCGCTATGGATCGGCGCGCTCGCGTTCTTCCTGGTGTTCCCGGCCCTGAGCGGTCGCCGCGTGGGCAGCAACATGCCTGCCGCAATGGTCGCCCTCGCGAGCTACCTTCCGGGTGCCTTGGTGAGCGTGCTTCAGTCGGTGCTCATGGTTTCGACCGTGCACTTCCTCGTGGGGATCGACATGATGCGTCTTGGCCAGGCGTTCCTTATTTCGTTCATCGCCTCGCTCACGTTCATGGCTCTCAACCAGGCACTCGTCGCGTGCTTTGGCCCCGTGGGGCGCTTCATGTCGCTCATCTTCACGGTGCTTCAGCTCGCGTCGGCGGGTGCTACGTACCCGATTGAGACGACTCCGAAGTTCTTCCAGATCATCAGCCCGTACTTGCCCTTCACGTCGGTCGTGAACGCACTGAGGGTCGCGATCGCGGGCGGCTCGATCAACTTCGCCCACCTCATTTGGATCATGGTTGCCTATTCGGCGGTCGCCTTCGTGATGCTCTTGTTCGGTATCCGTGCGAAGCGCCGGGTGGAGAAAATCAAGAAGAAGCTTCACGACCGTGTCGAGAACGCGGCTCAGGACGAAGCGTCGACTGGAGAGGGTGCAGAAGGCGCTGAGGAGTCCGACGGTTCTTCGGATACGGAGGATGCTCCGCAGCCCGGTGATGCTGAGGGCGCCGAGGACACGGAGGACACCGAGGAGTCCGCGGTTGCTGAAGAGCAGCAGGACGCTGGCGAGGCGGCCGAATCCGAAACGCCCGAGAGCGGTGAGGGTTCGGCACCCGGGGAGAAGGCCTGACGGGCACCGGGCGCGAGTTATCCACAATCGAGGGTCCGACGACTGCCAAGGCTCACCTGTTTCCGTAGGATCGAGGCATGACGCTTCCCTCCCATCCGTTTCAGGTCAACCTTCACGCGGTCGTCGAGCTTCTGAGCACGCACATCTACTCGAATCCGCGCGTGTTCCTGCGCGAGCTCATTCAGAACGCTCGCGATGCGATCATGACGCGCATCGAGGCGGGCACGCTGACCCTCGATGATGCCCTCATCCAGGTGACGCCCGTGGGCCCCGAATCTGGCGAGCTCGTTGTCACCGATAACGGCGCGGGCATGCACCGCGAGGAAATGGCGGAGCTCCTCTCGACCGTCGGCCAATCGAGCAAGCGGGACATTTTCGACTTGCCTCGCACGGATCGGCTGGGGCAGTTCGGCATCGGGCTGCTGAGCTGCTTCATGGTGAGCGATGAAATCGTGGTCGAGACCCGCCCCGCCTCCGGTGGGGAGGCGAGCCGTTGGGTGGGCCGCAGCGACGGCACGTTCACGCTCGAATCTCTCGAGGGTTCGGCCGGCTCTCACGTTGCAGTCGGCACGAGCGTGCGGCTCACCCCCCGGCCGGATGCTCGCGAGCTCACGTCATACGTTCGCGTGTGGGAGCTCGCGACCACGTTCGCGGAGTTCCTCCCCGTGACGCTCGAGGTCTGCGGGCCGCGTGGAACCGAGCGTTTCGTCAACCGCACCCCGTTTTTTACCCGTCACCTCTCCCCCGGGGTGCTCCCCTCGGCGGCAGATGCTCCCGTGGAGGGCAGCGAAGATGACCTTCACGCTTGGGCCCTCGAGCGGGATCTCGAGCACCTCGCCGAGTACGGAACTGAACTTCTCGGTGCACAACCCCTCGACATAATCGACATTTCCGTTCCCGAAACGGGCACGCGAGGAACCGCTTTCGTTCTTCCGGCCTCCCCCTCTCCAGGCGCGCGGCAGGCCACGCGCGCCTACATGGGCGGGCTTCTCGTCTCCGAAGCCCTCCCCGATCTCCTGCCCGAATGGGCATTTTTCGTGCGAGTCGTTCTCGATTCCACGGGGCTCACCCCCACCGCCTCGCGCGAAGGTTTCGTCAACGATGAGGCGCTCGCGGTCACGAAGCGCGCGATTGCCTCGACCTTGCGGTCCTGGATCCTCTCGCTTGCTGAGAGCGATCCGCGCGGCCTCCAGCGTTTCCTTGCCATTCACGACTTGGCCCTGCGCTCCCTCGCCGTTCACGATGTGGAGCTCGCGCGGATCGTGCTGCCTCATTTCACGTTCGAGACGAACCAGGGGCGCATGCTCGTGAGCGAGATCGTCGAGGCGAACCCGCGTGTGCGCTACGCCGAAACAACGGAGGAATTCCGCCAGCTCGCGGGCGTAGTCCCGAGCGACCAGGTCGTCGTCAATGCCGGCTACGTGTACGAAAAAGACCTCATGCGGATGCTCGGCGAGACTATTGCGTCCGCGAGCGCCGCGCCCATCACCCTTGGCGATGTGATTGCGCAGTTCGGGGCGGTGTTCGGTCCAGACAAAGAGGCCGCCGAACGCGTGCGCGCATTCGCCGAAACCGCGCTGTTTGGGCTCGATTGCGACGTCCAGGTGCGCGCATTTACTCCCGAGGATGTCCCGGCCCTCTACGTCGTTGATCCCGATGTTTTGAGGAGCATGGAGCTGCGCCGCCTTGAGGAATCGACGAGCGGCTTCTGGGGCGACCTCATGCGTGAGGTCACGGCCTCCTCACCGGAAACGGAGCGTGCGCCGGAAGGCCCAGACTCGAGCCTGCCCACCCTTGCCACACTCGTTCTCAACTGGAATAGCCCCCTCGTGAAAATGCTCGCGGGCATCGAGAGCGAGGATCAGGTGGTGGCCTCGCGAACGGTGCGGCTCATCTACGTGCAGGCGATGCTCGCGGGGCACAACCCGCTGCGGCCCGCGGATCGCGCGATCCTCAACGAGTCCCTTTCCGACATGCTCGCGCTTTCCACGAATCTCATGCGGCGCGATCTCTCGATCGAGGATTTTCTCGAACCGGGCGAAGGCACCGAAAGTTAGGCTGGGACCATGCGTGAACTCCAAGCATCGATTATCAACGAGATGGGCGTGAAGCCCCAGATCGACCCTGCGGCAGAGGTCGAGCGCCGCGTCGCTTTCCTGACCGAGTACCTGCGTTCGACCGGCGCGAACGGCTTTGTGCTCGGCATTAGCGGCGGCGTCGATTCGACTCTCGCGGGCCGCCTCGCTCAGCTCGCGGTTCAGAAGGTGCGTGCCGAGGGCGGCGACGCTCATTTCGTCGCGGTGCGCCTTCCACACGGGGTGCAGCACGATGAGGCCGATGCGGCCGCGGCAATGGCGTGGATCGGCGCGGACCGCGAGATGACCATCAACATCAAGGGCGCTGCGGATGCACTTCGCCACGAGTTTGCGTCTGCGGCGGGGCATGAGACAAGCGATTTCAACGCGGGCAACATCAAGGCGCGCCTGCGCATGGTCGCTCAGTACGCGATCGGCGGTGACGAAGGGCTCCTCGTGATCGGCACGGATCACGCCGCCGAGTCCACGGTCGGGTTCTTTACGAAGTTTGGCGACGGTGGCGCGGACATCCTCCCTCTCTACGGGCTCAACAAGCGCCAGATCCGCTCGCTTCTCGAACATCTGGGCGCACCGGATCCGCTCTGGACCAAGGTGCCGACCGCCGACCTGCTCGATGGCAACCCCGGGCGCACGGACGAGGACGAGCTCGGCGTGAGCTACGACGACATCGACGACTACCTCGAAGGCCGAGACATCCCCGCGCCCTCCGCAGAGAACATTGAGCGCCGCTATCTCTCGTCGCGACACAAGCGCACAACGCCCGTGACCATCACCGACACGTGGTGGAAGGGCACCCCGGAGTCGCGATGAGCGAAACAGAGACCGTCGAAAGCCTCGCGCGCCGCTTCGACTCCCCTGCGCCGATGCCGCCGCGGGAGCGGTGGGAGATCGGCAAGCGCGCCGAGCGACTCGCAGAGGAGCGAGGCGATAAGCGAGCCCTCTACGAGATCCGCATGCGGCTCGTAGGTTTCGCCTTCCAGGCAGCCGAGGCCACGGAGCAGCTCACGCTGTTCCTGTGGTGCGCGCACATGCACGATTCCGATCCCTCTCGCTACCCCGTGCGTCCTCTCGAGACTCAGCCGGACGTCGACCTCCTGTGGTGGTACAAGTGGCTCACGGTCATGCTTCTGAGCTACCCCCAGTACTCGCTTTCCCAGGTGCGTTCCGCGCTCGACATGATGCGCGCCGCCTATCAACGCGAAGGAGCCGGGGAAGCCGGAATCCTGTGGGCTGAACTCTCTTTCGCGCTCGAGACGGGCAATGTCGACGAAGCCCGCGAGGTTCTCACTCGCATCAAGGCGTGCCCTCCCGACGAATACTCCAATTGCGACGCGTGCGCGAGGGCGCAGGAAGCCACGATTTTGTGGCAGATCGACGAGCCGGAGGCAGCGCTTCGCCTCGTGGACGAAATCCTCGACCGGGGCTACGAGTGCGCGGAAGAGCCCCAGTCGATCGCCTCGGAGGCGTTGTTCGCGTTCGCGCGCGCCGGGAGGCTTCCCGAGGCCGCGGCACTCGCGGAGTTTTCCTACCCGCTGATCATGTCCTCACCGATGCATCTCAGCCACCAGATCGACCACATGCTGTTCCTTCTCGCGACGGGCAATGTGCGCATGGCGGCGATGCTCTTCGTGCGCCACTTGCCGAACGTACGCCACGAGGGCCTCGCCCCGAGCATGTACCTTGCGGCGCTCAAGCAGCTGATCGTGGTGGCGAGCGAGCTTACGCGCGCCGGGTACGGCGCGATGGCGATCAAGGGCCTCAACGGCGAAGACACAACCGTCGAGGAGTTCATTGAAGCGGCGCGCAGCACGGCGCTTCCCCTTGCCGAAGCGTTCGATAAGCGCGATGGCACGAATGACCGCGCCACCTCGGTCACCGAGGCGGGCCACACTCCGCTCGAGCGCTTCGCGTTCGAGCTCGGCGGCTGAATCGATCCTCGGGAAAGCGGCTCACGTCCCGCAAAAGCTCGTGAAGAATCGAGCGTTGGGCGGTGGCGCCTCGAGGTCCTCGAATCCGTCGCGGCGTGTCCACGGCTCGCGAATCGCGGCAAGGAGGCGCTCGAATTTTCCCCGCTCGCCGCGCTCGACGTCGCGCAGTGCTGCCTCGACGTGGTGGTTGCGGGGAATGTAGATCGGGTTCGTCTCGCGCATGAGCGCCTCCGCGCGCTCGAGGCTCGTTCCCCCGCGCGAGCGAAGCTCCTCGAGTTCAGCTCGCCACGCACTGCCCGCGGCAAACTCTCCGTCGATGCTTTTTCCTTCGGCGAGGGCCCTGAAAAACAGGGTGAAGTCCATGTGCTCGCGCTCGAGGGACTCGAGGGTGTTCGCAACGAACTGCGCCAACGCGGCGTCCGGTTCCGCCTCAATTCCGAGCTTTCGCGCGAACACTCGCGTGAAGGCAGCGCGGTACTCCTCCTCAAACTCCGCTAGTACCGCACTCGCGTCGTCGATCGCGCGCTGCGGATCCGGGTCGATGAGGTCGAGCAGGACTTCGGCGAAGCGCGCGAGGTTCCACTGCGTAATGGCCGGCTGCTGGCCGTAGGCGTAGCGGCCGCCGGTGTCGATCGAGCTGAAGCACGCCCCGGCCTCGTACCGATCGAGGAAGGCACACGGCCCAAAGTCGATCGATTCGCCCGCAACGCTGACGTTGTCGGTATTGAGAACGCCGTGCACGAACCCCACCCCCATCCACTGGGCCACGAGCCGCGCCTGGCGCGCTGCGACGCCGCGAAGGAGAGCAAGGGCAGGCCGCCGGCGAGCGTCGGCACTCTCTTCCCATCCGGGGTAGTGCCGATCGAGGACGAATCGTACGAGCGTGTCGCGCGTATCCGCCGCGATTGATCCCTGATCGCCCGCGACCCTCGCGAACTGGAAGGTGCCCACGCGAACGTGGCTTGCAGCCGTGCGCACGAGGATCCCCGCAGGTTCCGGCTCGGGTGCGCGGCGCCTGATCCGCTCCCCCGTCTCGAGAACCGCGAGCGCGCGGCTCGTGGGAATGCCGAGGGCGTCAAGCGCCTCCGAGATGAGGTATTCGCGATACATCGCGCTGAGCGGCGCCTTGCCGTCCGATCCAGGACGCGAGAACAGCGTGAGCCCGCTGCCCTTGAGGTGCACGTCCACGATCGCATCGCCGCAGGTCAGCTCGCCCATGAGGTGAGCGCGGCCGTCGCCGAGGACGGGCGAGAAGGTGCCAAACTGGTGGCCCGAATACGCCATGGCGTGCGCGCTGTTCGCATTCGCAAAGCTGCGCGCGAGGCCCTCGACCGCCTCAATTTCCGCCCCGGAATCAATCCCGAGCTCCCTCGCGAGCGGCGCATTCGCGGCCCCCACGCGCGTATCGGTGGGGATGCTGGGCGCGCACTCGCGCACGAGATCGGGAAACTCGCGCGCGAACTCGGTGGTCAGTGGCGGAAACTGGGAAGGCACACCACCACGCTACAGGGTCCGTTCCGACGCTTGCTCACCTAGCGTCGCACCCACATCCGTGAGCGCTTGACCACTACACTTTCGGTATGCCGCGCTTTTCTCGCGCCGACGTCTATCGGCGCCAATACAAAGCGATCGTCGCCATCTTCGCCGCGTCCTGCATGCTCGTCTCGATTGGCACGCTCGTGAGCACCATTGCGGCCGGGCAACCGTCGGACCAACGGGCGGTCCCCGCCGCCCCCGCACCCGTGAAGGCGCGCGTGATGACCATCCCGGACACCCCCGCGGATGCCTCCGCTCTCACAAATCTGCCGCGCGGGGTGGATCTGCGCGAGGGCGAAAGCCTCGGCATCGATGTGTCCTCGCACCAAAAGACGATTGACTGGGGCGATGTCGCCGATGCGGGCGTGAGCTTTGCGTACATCAAGGCGACCGAGGGCACCGGCTATACCGACCCGAAGTTTGCCGCGAACTGGGAGGGCGCCACGAAAAACGGCATCACCCCGGGCGCCTACCACTACTTCACGCTGTGCTCCCCCGGCGCGGACCAGGCACGCGATTTCTTGAAGGCAGCCCCGCCGGATTCGGTTGCGCTTCCACCCGCCCTCGACCTCGAGTTTGATGGCGCGTGCGACGAACGCCCCGAGGCGCAGCACGCAAACGCGGAGGTCGCTGACTTCGTGAGCATTGTCGAAAAGGCGTGGGGGCGAAAGCTCGTGATCTACTCGAGTGCCGAGTGGCGGCGCCACTACGATCTCCCGCACGCCGAAGGCCGCCCAACCTGGCTTTTTTCCGGGTCGTCGCGACCCGAGGAGGATCGCTGGGCGGTATGGCAGCTGCGGTTTGACGGCACAGTCGACGGAATTTCCACGAAGGTCGATATTGACGTAATTCGGCCAGCGCATCTCAGAGGAGATTAAAAGATGACGAGGCGCATCAGCGTCGTACTTTTTGACGGCTTCGAGCTTCTTGACGTCTGCGGGCCGGTTGAGCTTTTGAGCCACGTCGAGGGCATCACGCTCGACTTTGTGGGGCCCGAGGCGGGTCTCGTCTCGAGCGCGCAGGGCCTTCGCGTGGAGTGTGGCCGTTCGTTTCGGGAGCTCTCCAAGGAGCCGATCGACATCCTTCTCGTCCCGGGAGGGCCCGGCACGCGAACGCTCGTCGACGATGCGCCGTTTCTCGCGTGGCTGACCGAGGCCGGCGCGCGTGCCCGGCTCCTCGCGTCCGTGTGCACTGGCTCGGCGCTCCTCGCTGCGGCCGGGCTGCTCGAAGGCTACCGCGCAACGAGCAATAAAGCCGCGTTCGAGTGGGCGCGCACCTTCGGTCAGACGGTTGCCTGGCAGAGGGAGGCTCGCTGGGTTGAGGATCGCGATCGGTGGACGTCCTCGGGCGTTGCCGCGGGCATGGACATGACGGCCGCGCTCATCGCCTCGCTTTGCGGAGCCGAGGCACGTGATCGGGCCCTTGCGAAGGCCGAATACACGGCCACCACCGATAGCGATTCGGATCCCTTCGCCGCCGCGCTCCCTCTGCCCTGAGGGCGTGCACAGCGGGGCGGCAGGCCCTCACAACTGGCGGAGGCGGTGCCAGCGAGAGACCCAGTTTTCGACATCGACGAGAGGCACGAGAAGCGGAGGTTCCTCGCTTGAGGCGGGCCGCAGCGAAGCGTCACGGACCGCCGCGCTGTTTTCGCGGCGCGCCCGAGCGTTGTAGTCCTCGAGGTATTCGCGCACCGCGTCTTGCGATGGGAGCGAGCGAAGAGTGTGCGCGAGCATATCGTGTTCCTTGCGCAGCACCACAGTGGCGGGCAGTAGCGCCTCGCGATCGAATTCGCCGGAGGAAATGCGCGATTTAATCCACCAGTCGGGATCGTGCACGTCCGGAAGCTCGAGCTGCGCACCCGCGAGGGGAAGGTTGTCAAAAACGCCGGCAGCGGCGGCCCGATCGGCAGCCGTCGGAATGAACCCCGCGCCCTCCCCCATGGCACCGAGCCATGCGTTTGTGTGGGAGCCCGAGGGTGTCTCCTCACTCATGCTGCTCAACCCCTCACCCGAGTACACGCGTGCAGATACGCGAAAGCCCCTCCCGTAGGAGGGGCCCGCATGGGGTGCGCAAGGGGGGACTTGAACCCCCACGCCCGCAAAGGCACACGGACCTGAACCGTGCGCGTCTACCAATTCCGCCACTTGCGCGGGAACTTCGACACCGGGTTTCACGGCACACCGAGATCGAAGCGCTCCCTAATATAGCCCCACCGCCTCGCGCGCGCGAATCCGCGCACGGGCCGGGTGGGCAACGCCACGGGGTGAACTAGTCGTCGGTAGGCACCTGTGTCACGACGAGCACGCCCGAATCCTGAGAATTGAGGATCGTCGCTGCGATGACCGTGGCCTCTGCCTTGCCCCATTCCGCCTCGATCGGGCACACCTGGGAGTTGCGGCTGTCAGCGATCGACATCTCACCCGCACACTCGAACTTCGAGATGGGCATTTCGAGGGACTGCATCGCCTTGAGCGCCTTTTCGGACACAGTTGCGCCGTCCACGGGAGAATCGACGGCCCACATGTCACCGATGCCGTAGGCAAGAACCTCAGTTCCGGGTTCGGTGAACTTCGCGCTGAGCGAGGCATCAAAGTCGTTGTCAAAGGCGACGAGAAGGCCCGGGCCCTGCACATTCGAGAAGGTGCCGTAGGCGTAGGCCTCGCGGGTCCTGTCCCCTGTCGTCACCGTGCAGTGAGTCTTCGGCTTGCCCGCGGTGATGTCAATATCGCCATCGCACTCCACGGTTGCCTCACCGCCATCATCGAAGACGCTCGAGATGGACGTGGCAACCACGTCACGGCTAAAGGGGAAGTCGCCGATATCCGGATTGGTGTCCTCAGTGAAGTGAGCGATTATCGCGGGAGCCGCGCCCACCTTGGCTTCAGAATCGGAAGACGCGGTTGGGCTCGAGCTCTCGCTCGGCGTTGCGCTCGCATCCTCGCTCGCGCTCGGCTCCGCACTCGGCTTGTCGCTCTCTTCGGCCGAGGGGATCTGGGTGGGGCTCGGCTTCGCCGTTTCGGGTGCGTGGGTGGGGGTCTCGGTTGGCGTGGACACCTCACCGCCCGTCGCCCCGCACGAAGCGAGCACAAGCGCGGCGGCGAACGCGGCGGATGCGCCGCGGAACGTGGACCTCATCGACATGGAAAATCTCCTCTAGACATGGGCACGAGGGAAGTGTGTGCTGACATATCTTCCCGCGCCCCACGCAAAAAGTAAAGACTTTGCAAAGTGTGGAGGTTGTGAAGGAAAGCCCCACGCTCGAGCGGCAGGCGGGGTCCGACGGTGACCAGGCGCCTTACGAGGCCGCGCCGCTAAAACACCGCTCGCACACAAGGGATTCGCGCCGCGACAAGCGACAGTGCCCACGAAAGCCCGAGCACGAGCACCCATGCGCCCACGCACGCGAGCGTTCCGCTCGAGTCGAGCCCGGGCACTAGGAGGCGCACACCGATGAGCACAACGAAATGGCACAGGAACACGCCGAACGACGCATCGCCGAGGCGCCGCAACACACCCTGCACACGATCGGAAACCTCCCACTCGCGGCTCACGGCAAGAAGGCCCGCCACAAGCGCAAACGAGGCACCGACATTCAAGGGTGAGCGGTAGTTGCCGCTGACGAGCTTGCCCCATCCCTCGTTCTCAATACCGAGACCGCCACACACGCCAAGAGCCACGAGCAGCGCGATACCGAGGGCGAGCACGGCGGGCGCAAGGCGCCGTCGGACCGGGTGGGCGAACGCGACGTGACCGGCAAGGTAGTGCCCTACGTAGAAAATCCAGTAGGTGAGCACCGCCCCGGAAATCACACCCGTGGGTTGCCCGACCGCCTCAAACGCGTTCGGAGCAAGATACACAGACAAACCCCACGCGAGGCTCACACCGGTGGCAGCCCACGCACGCGCTTTCGAATGCGCAACGAACGAGCCGAGCACGGGGGTAATGATGGACAGTCCCATGATGAGCCACAGAAAGTACAGCTGCGGGGACTGATCCCCCATGAGCGCTTCCTTGCCTAGCCGCTCCGCGGTCAGGTCGCGACCCAGAACCACGCCATTGATCACAACGCCATACACGAGCGTCCACACGATGGTCGCGGGAATGAGCCGCGCGAAACGCGAACGTAGAAACGGCCATGCTCCATTGCGCATCGCCACCGGAGCGAGGTTCAGGGCGCCGGAGATCATGATGAACACGGGCACTGCAGCGTTCAGCATCGAGCGGAACACAACGAGAGCCCAGGGGGCACCTTCGGCAGTGGCGGCGGGCGCGAGACAGTGGATGCCTACGACAGCGACGATCGCCGAAATACGCACAACATCGAGCATTGGCACATAGCGCCGCTGAGGTGTCGAAGGCATGGGATCAAGGTTACGAGAAGTCGGCGCGCGCCTTTTCAGCCTCGGCAAAGCTCGCGTCGATGGCCTCAACGCTAATGCGGTGGCGGAACACGAGCACGTACGCGAGGGTCACGAGCAGCACGAACGGGATGCCCACCATGGCCGCGAGCTGCATGCGCTCAACGGCGATCACCGTCGAGAACACGAAAAGGAGGCCGGCAATGCCCGCGATCGCCGTCACCACGCCACCGGGCATGCGGAATAATTCGCGGCCGTCGCGCGTGCGGTGATAGACCACGTAGGTCACCAGGATCAAAACCCACACGATGACCGCCGAGAAGATCACGGTCGACATGATGAGGGGGAACAGACCGCCGATACCCGTCATCGCAAGCACCACGACGACGAGGATCCCGCATGCGTGCACGATGATGCCGGGCAGCGGAATGCCGCGCCTGGTCGTGCGCTCGAGCATTTGCGGGGCGAGCGAATCCGCGGCGAGCGAGTGAAGAAAGCGCGAGCCCGCATACACGTTGGCGTTTGCGGCGGACAGCGCGGTGATCACCACGATGAGGTTCGTGAGGCCCGCCGCGGCGGGAATCCCGAGTTCGTGGAACACCATGACGAACGGCGACAGGCGCACGTCACCAGCGGCACCCGAGGCTTCTTTCCACGGCACGAGCGCGACGATAATCCCGATCGCCACGACGTAAAAGAAGCTCAATCGAATCACGGTCGACTGCGCGGCCGTGCGGATCGACCGTGCGGGATCCTTCGCCTCAGCGGCCGAGATCGACAGCATCTCGATGCCGCCGAAGGAAAACATCACGAGCGCCATCGAGACCCACACACCTTTGAAGCCAAAGGGCATGAAGCCACCGTCGTTCGTCCAGTTCGAGACCCCGGCAGCAGGTGTTCCCGGGAGCCCGAAGAACACGAGACACAGCCCCACGAGAATGAAGACGACGACCGCGATGACCTTGATGCTCGAAAGCCAAAACTCGATCGTGCCGAAGCTCTTGACGCTCACCACGTTGATCGCGACGACAATCGCGCCGAGGATTGCGACCCCCGCCCACTGCGGAAGATCCGGCGCCCAGAACTGGAGATACAGGCTGCACGCATACAGTTCAGCGGCGGTCACCCCGACCGTCACGATCCAGTAGAGCCACCGCACGAGGTATCCCCAAAAAGGCGAGAGATAGCGCGCGGCGAGTGTGCCAAATCCGCCCTGGACGGGGTGACGCGAGGCCATCTCGCCCATCGCGAGGGCGATGGTCATGGCAATGGCGGAGCCGATCGCAAAGCTGATGATCACGGCGGGACCGGCCACGGCGATCGCATCTCCGGAACCGAGGAAAAGGCCTGTGCCGAGCGCGGAACCCATCGCGATCATGGCCATCTGCCGATGCGTGAGCGATCGGGAAAGGTGGCCGTGTTCGTGGGGATCGCTGGCTGTAGACGGGTGTGAGGATGGGGAGGTCATTGCATAAATGTATTCAATTTTTTGGCAGGGCGCGCGAAAGACCACCAGATGACACGAAAAAGCGGCGGGTGTGGGCCCGCCGCTTCCTCGTTCGCTCTCATTCGAGCGTTTACGCTATGCCGTTCAGGCGCGCGCACCCTTCGCGGCAACGACCTGGACAACGAGGTTTGCGTAAACCTCTTCGTGCAGGCGCACCGTCACGGTGTACTCGCCGAGCGACTTGATCGGCGCGGTGAACTCGACCTTGCGGCGATCGATCTCGCGATCGAAGCCAGCCTTAACGGCCTCGGCAACCTCGGCGGCGGTCACGGCGCCGAAGAGGCGGCCGTTCTGGCCCGCACGCTCGGCCACGACGACCGGCTTGGTCTGGAGGAGGTCACGCAGTGCCTGCGCATCCTCGAGCGACGCCACGGCGCGCTTCGAGTTTGCGGCAGCCATCTGCTCGAGCTGGCGCTCAGCGCCCTTGGTCCACGGCGTGGCAAGGCCGCGCGGCAGAAGGTAGTTGCGCGCGTAGCCGGCCTTGACCTCGACGACATCGCCGGGGCCGCCGAGCTTGGAAACCTCGTTGGTGAGGATGAGCTTGGTAGTAGCCATTTTTCTCTATCCTTCCTTGGCTCAGCGACCGGAGGTCGAGTAGGGAAGGAGGGCGATCTCGCGGGCGTTCTTGACGGCCTTCGCGATCTTGCGCTGCTCCTGGACACTGACGCCGGTCACGCGGCGTGCACGGATCTTTCCGCGATCCGAAATGAACTTACGCAGAACCGCGGGGTCCTTGTAGTCGATGTTCTCGATACCGGCGCTCTTGAGCGGGTTCTGCTTCTTCTTGGGCTTACGAAGCTCTGGCTTCGCCATCGTGGTGCTCCTTTGAGTGAGGGGAGCCCGGGCTTTCTACCCGGGATGGAATGGATAAATTGAGAATGTGTGCCGAGTGGCGCGGCGCGATTTAGAAGGGCGGTGGCTCTTCAGCGCCGCCGTTGCTCCAGGGGTCAACATCGGCGGGGTTCTGGCCGCCCTGCGGTCCACCCTGGGCGCCACCGCGGTTACCGCCGTAGCCTCCCTGGTTGGAGTAGCCGCCTTGGCCGCCACCATAGTTGCCGCCACCGCTGTTACCACCGTTGAAACCGCCACCGAAGTTTCCGCCGCCGCCGCGCTGAGTGCGGGTCGGCTTCGCGGTCGCGTAGCGAAGCGAAGGGCCGATCTCGTCGACCTGGAGTTCGATCGAGGTGCGGTTATTGCCTTCGCGGTCGGTGTAGGAGCGCTGCTGGAGGCGGCCCTGAACGATCACGCGGGTGCCCTTCGTGAGGGACTCGGCGACATTCTCGGCTGCATCGCGCCAGATGGAGCAGCGCAGGAAGAGAGCTTCGCCGTCCTTCCATTCGCCCGACTGACGGTCGAACGTGCGGGGGGTCGACGCGACGGTGAACGACGCGACGGGAATCCCCGAGTTCGTAAAGCGCAGCTCGGGATCGGCGGTCAGGTTTCCGACGACGGTGATGACGGTATCGTTCGCCATGACTCTCCTTCAGCTGATGGTGCGGTGTGGCGTGTAAACGAGGTTTTTACTTCTCGTCGACGCGCATGAGCTTCGTGCGCAGAACGGACTCGTTGAGGCCGAGCTGGCGATCGAGCTCCTTGGCGGTCTCGGGCTTCGAGGTGAAGTTAAGAACGACGTAGATGCCTTCCTGCTTCTTGTCGATCTCGTACGCAAACTTGCGCTTGCCCCACACGTCGGTGTTGTCGACGGTGCCGCCCTCAGCAGGAACAACCTTGATGAGCTTCTCAAAAGTAGTGTCCACGGTACGCTCGTCGATCGACGGGTCCAGGATCACAACCATTTCGTACTTACGCATGTGTAAATCCCCACCTCCTGTGGTCTATCGCGGCCACGGTCCTTCCGTGGCAGGAGGGTCATGCATGCGCCTGCGGTTTTCCACAGACTTCCCAAGTCTAGCGGCTCGCCCGGGTTCGGGGAAGGGGGTCCGACGGTGGCCTGGACCTCACCGCTACCGAGGTTCTTTCGGCGTCGCGGTCGGCTCAACGGGTTTGTCGTTGCCGCGCGTCGGCTGTACCTTCGGCGTCTCCGGCTTTTCGCTCGGTTCAGGCTTCGGTTCGGGCTTCGGCTTCGGCGCTGGCGATGCCGGCTTCTCCTCGGACGGAGAAGGAGACGGCTCGGGCGCCTCCTGCGACGGCTCCTCGGTTGCGGGCGGCTCCTCACTCGGCTCTTCCGATGGTGCCTCGGTCACCTCGGGTTCCTTGGTCACGCGCGGCGCAGGCGCCTGCGTCCGTTTTGTCCTCTTCCGCTTCTTCTTGCCATCGGTATCGACTTCGTCCGGGAAGTCGAGTTCATCCTGCCCGTCGAGGGCGCTCGTCATGATGTCGGCGAAGATACTCGCGGGCGCGCCGCCACCGGTCATGTCCTCCCACGGGCCGAACGGGGTGAGTGGCTCTTCAGTGCGGCCGTCGGAGCTTGGTTGGAACATGCCCACCGCTGTGACCAGCTGGGGGGTGTAACCCACGAAAAGCGCCGAGCGGAACGAGCTTGAAGTACCCGTCTTGCCCGCGACCGGGCGGCCATCCATTTTTTTGTTGACGATTCGTGCCGAGCCGCGAGAGCTCGTGGGTTCCTGGAGGGCTACGGTCGCGTTGATCGCCGTGGACTCCTTGAGAACTCGCTCGCCGTCATCCTTATAGGCGTACTTGCTCGAACCGTCAGCATTCGTCACTTTTTCGACGATGTGCGGCGTGCGCTTAATCCCGCCCGAGGCGATCACGGAATACGACCCCGCGAGCTCGAGAACCGTGAGCGATGAAGAGCCAAGGACGTTGCTCGGACTGTCGTCGAGACCGGGTGTCTTCTCGGAAAGCCCCATCTTGACGGCCGCTTCGCGCGTCTTCTCGGCGCCCATGTCAACGTTGAGTGCCGCATAGGGCGTGTTGTAGGAGTGCCGCGTCGCGGTCAGGAGATCGACGCTGCCACGCGAGACATTGCCGAAGTTCTTGACTGTCCACCCCTTGAAGGTCCTAGGCGAAGAGGCGTCCCAGTTGGAGTGGAGGCTATAGCCCTCCTCGAGCGCGGCAACAAGCGTGAACGCCTTGAACGTTGAACCGGCCTGCATGCGCGACTGGGTAGCGTCGTTCCGCTGCTGCTTGAGGTAGTCCTCGCCGCCGTAGAGCGCCCGGATCGCACCGGTTGACGGGTCGATGCTCACAGTTCCCACGCGGTTATTCTCGGGGCGGTCCTCGGGGAGATTCGCGATCGCTTCGACGGTCGATTCTTGCGTGTGCTTGTCGATCGTCGAGACGATCGTGTAGCCGCCCGTGTCGATGTCGTCCTCGTCGAAGCCTCGCGCCTCGAGTTCCTTGCGCACCGTCGTCATGAGGTAGCCATTTGTGCCGCGCAAGGAGTTTTGACGTTTGTATTCGATCGTCTCGGGGAAGCTGAGCTTGTCAGCCTCCTCCTTCGTGAGGCTTCCCGTCTCGTTGACCTCTCGGTCGATGACCCGCTGCCAGAGCGCTTTCGCTTTATCGGGATTCTTCGCCGGGTCGTAGGCGCTCGGTGCGGGAATGACGGCGACGAGAAGTGCGGCCTCGGCGTCATCGAGCTCGCTCGCACTCTTGCCGAAGTAGGCCTGCGCCGCCTCTTCGATTCCGTAGGCGGAACGGCCAAAGTAGATCGTGTTGAGGTAGCGCGAAAGGATCTCGTTCTTGTCGAGCTCCTCATCGATTTTGACGGCCATGATCATTTCGCGCACCTTGCCGGTATACGAGGTGACCTTGCCCGTGTAGTAGTTCTCGACGTACTGCTGGGTGATCGTCGAAGCCCCCTGGCGGGAGCCGCCAGAAAGGTTGTTCACGAGAGCGCGCACGATACCCTTCGGCGAAATGCCGCGGTTCTCGTAGAACGTGGAGTCCTCGGAGGCGACGACAGCCTCCTTGACGTTGTCCGGGATCTCGTCGGCGGGCAGGATCGTGCGATTGAGGTCGCTGAACTCGCCGAGGAGAGTCTTTCCGTCCGAGTAGTACACGCGGGTCGTTTGAGCAACGGCGATATCGGTCGGCTCGGGTACTTCGGTAGTCGCATACAGCCACGCACCGAAGCCCACGCCAGCACAGAAGAGAACGAGGACGGCCGCGGAAAGGAGGCGCCACGAGGGAAGCCACCGCGAAAACCCTTCTTTTCCGGCGCGCGGGTAGTTGAGAAAGTTCGTGGGCTTGGGTTTGGGCTTAGACGCAGCCGTGCCTGCTGCCGCTACAGCGTGCCGGCCTTTCGTGGGCGCGGCGCTTTCGGGGCGCGGTTTCGTGCGGCTGCGACCAATGCTCGCTGCCGCGGGAGTGGTCGCAGGGCGCGCTGCACGCTTTCCGCTCGAGCGGGTACGGCTCGTCCCCTTTGGGCTCTTGTCGCTCACTTCGAGGTTCCTCTCGTCGCCGGCGCGCTTTCGTGCGCCCCATTATGCGCCCACCATTCCTGAAGGCGCCTCGAGGCTTCCTCCTCGCCGAGAGGTCCCTCCTCCATGCGCAGCTCAAGAAGGTAGGCATATGCCTTGCCGACTGCCGGGCCGGGCTTGAGGTCAAGAATCTGCATGATCGCGCGGCCATCCAGATCGGGCCGGATTTTGGAGATCTCTTCTTGTTCCGCGAGCTCGGCGATGCGTTTTTCGAGGTCATCGTAGGCTTCGCGAAGGCGCTGGGCCTTGCGCTTGTTACGCGTCGTGCAATCGGCGCGCGTGAGGCGGTGAAGGCGTTCGAGCTGATCGCCCGCGTCCGTCACGTAGCGGCGCACGGCCGAGTCTGTCCATTCGCTATCCGCGTAGCCGTGAAAGCGAAGATGCAGTTCGATGAGGTGTGCGACCGCCTTGGTCGTCTCCTTATCGAACTTGAGTGCCTTCATTCGGGCCTTCGCCATGCGCGCCCCCACGACTTCGTGGAACCGGAAGGTCACGACTCCGCCTTCTTCGTAGCGGCGCGTATTGGGCTTCGCGCAATCGTGCATGAGCGCCGCGAATCGCAAAATGAAGTCGGGGCCGGGAACCGGTCCTTCGGGGCCTGTTTCAAGGTCAATCGCCTGCTCAAGCACCGTGAGCGAATGCGTGTAGACATCCTTGTGTCTGTGGTGCTCGTCGATCTCGAGCCGCATCGCGGGAAGCTCGGGAAGGATGATCTCGGCGAGGCCAAAATCGACCATCTGCTCGAGGGCACGCCTTGGGTGATCGCCGAGCATGAGCTTGACGAGTTCTTCGCGCACACGCTCGGCGCTCACGATCTCGAGGCGGCCGGCGAGGGCGGCGATCGCGCGCGCGGTTCCCTCCTCGATGTCGAATCCAAGGGTCGAGGCGAAACGTACGGCGCGCATCATCCGAAGCGGGTCGTCGCTGAAGGACTGTTCGGGGGCGACCGGTGTACGAAGAAGCCCCGCGGCAAGATCTTCGAGGCCGCCGAACGGATCGATGAACTCGAGGGAGGGAAGACGAACGGCCATCGCGTTCACGGTGAAGTCGCGTCGCGAGAGATCACCATCGATCGTGTCACCGTACGCGACCTGCGGCTTTCGAGACTGCGGATCGTATTCCTCCGTGCGGTACGTCGTGATCTCGACCTTGACGCCGTCGAGCTGCGCGCCGAGCGTGCCAAACTCGCGCCCCATGTCCCAGATCGCGCCCCGTTTGCCGACCCACTGCCGAAGAATCTGCTCCGTCGACTCGGGCCGCGCCGACGTCGTGAAATCAAGGTCATCGCTGCTACGTCCAAGAAGCGCGTCGCGCACGGGCCCGCCGACGAGTGCCAGTTCCTCGCCTGCACTCTCGAACATTTGACCGAGCTCGTGAACGGAGGCTGGAAGCGCCTGGAACATGCTCCGCGCGCGGATGCGAACCGTCTCGATCCCCATCCGGTGTGCTTCACGCTTGTCGCCGTTAGTCACGTCGTTCATTCCTCACCTTGATCTGTGATGTGCGGATCGCTCCGCGCGCGCCATCCGTGTTTGGCACGTGGCACGAAGCTGCGCCCTCTACAGTGGTTCCATGCTTCGATCCGTGACGCGGCGCGTTTGTCGCGCCCTCTTCGTCATGGTCGCACTGTATTCGATCCTGTGTGCGGCTCTCGTGCCCGCCGGCGCGCTCGCCCAGCGGGACACCGCAGCGTACCAGTCTACCGGCCAGCAACCGCCCACGAATGTGGCACTGACCGCACCCGCCCTGCCGTCGGAACCCACCCCGTCACCGGAACCTGACGCCCGCGCGCCCCTCACGCTCGATCTTCGCGCGCTCACCCCCTCGGCGGTGAAGCCGGGCGGTACTGTCGAAGCCCGCGTGAACATTACCAACACGGGAAGCACCCCGCTCGAGGGCGTGGCCCTGCAACTCTCGGGGCTCACGTCGCGAGTCACGGATCGCACGGTTGCCGACGAATGGGCGGCGATGGATACGGCGGATACATCGCACCGAGGAACGGTGCGCGGAACTTCGGCCACGCGCACGCTCGGGCCGGGCGAGGCCGCCGAATTCACGGTGCGCGTCCCGGCGGACTCTCTCGGCTATACACGTGACGAATCACTGTGGGGGCCGCGCCGCATCGCCCTCACGGCAGTCACGGGGGCGCAGTCGTCAGCCGACGGCACCCAGCCCTCCACCGGAAGCACCGCCGCCGCAACTCTCCGCACATTTCTCGTGTGGCAGCCCACCGCCGAAACGCCCCGGATTTCCCTCGCCTACCTCGCGCCTCTCGCAAGTACCGATCCCGCGCTCGCGGCGACCGACCCCGATGCCTTCGCCAAGGACGTTCGCGAGGGTGCCTTCGCTGCGCAGTGGGACATTGCCCAGCGTACTGACGTGAGCTGGTGGCTCGACCCCTCCATGCTCACTGAGCTTAAGGCCCCCAAAGGGATGAGTACGCTCGACGAAGCGCTGTCTAAGCTCGATCCCGCCCCTTCCGACTCCACGCCGAGCCCGAGCCCTTCCCCGCCCACGACCCCCGCTGCCTCCGACGCGGGCGGCGCCGATGAACCCGCGAGCGCACCTGCCCCCGGAACCACGTGGGGACAGGATCACACCTGGGACGAGCGCCGCTCGGCGCTCATCGACGCGGCTTCGAGCCACGACGTTACGCTCGCGCCTTTCGCCCTCGCGAGCCCGGCAACTGCCCGCGCGACCGCGAAGCTCCTCGAAAAAGAGGCCTCCGCCGCTGCGACAAGCGCGGGCCTCAGCACGGCGCCGACAGTCGTCCGCATGGAACCCGAGGCGGTCTCCGCGAAAGCGATACGCGCATCGGGCGCGAAAGTCGCCCTTGTCCCCGCCGAATCCTTCTTCTCCTCCACGAACCCCAACGTCACACCGAGCGGCTACGCGCAGCTTGCACGCAAGGGTGAATCCACGGTCGCGCTCGTCGGCTACGACACGCGTCTGACCGAGCTTTCAGAGCATCTCGCTGACGCACACGACCCCGAACTGTCCTACCAGCGGGCTCTCGCGGACACGGCACTCATCGCGGGCCAGCCGGCGTCGGCCCCGCGCACCCTCCTGCTTGCGCCGTCCGCGACCTCTTCACTGAACCCCGAGCGCACGTCGCACCTGCTCGATGCCTTGAGCGCCGCGCCGTGGGTCGCCCACGCCCCTGCCACCACGCTTCTCGACGCGGCGACGGCAGGAAAGGGCACGACCTCGATCATCGGCGAGGGTGGGAACTACTGGGTTGGCTCGGTGAAGTCCGTGCGCGCGATCGGTGAGGGTTCCGACGCCAGCCCCGCCCACATCGACGCCTCGCCCGAAAAGGTGCCGGCGGGCGCAAGCGAACGGGTCGAGAAGAGCCTCACGTCGCTCACCGACGTGCGCGCGACGCTCAAGGACCCGAGCTACCTTTCCGGAGCGGTTCTTCTGGCGGCCTCGGGGGTGAGCAGCCCGTTTTTCGCGGACGCGAACGCGCACGTTCGACGGCTTTCTAGCATCGCGACGGTGACGGAAGCGAACACCCGGCGAATCTCGCTCACGCTCGCGGGAACCTACAACCTCGTCTCCAACGAAGCATCGATCCCATTTACCGTCCACAACGGATTCCCCACCCCGGCAACGCTCCAGCCCACGGTGTCGTTTTCTGACCGCATCGCAAAGACGGGCGGGAAGCTCTCACCGATCACTCTCCCCGCCCTCACGACGAGCGATCACTCCGTTCCCGTGCAAGCAGTGAAAAGCGGGAACGGCACGTTCACGGTGATGATCGCGAGCGAAAACGGGGTCATCCTCGATTCTCGCGAGAGCCAACTGAGCGTCAATCCGGAGTGGGAGAACTGGACGACCCTCGTCGCGATGGTGCTTCTTGCCGCGCTCGTCGCCACGGGCGTGATCCGCGCGGGCCGCACGAAGTCGGATGCCCGCAGCCCAGCCATCACGGCGCCCGAGGATCTTGAGAGCGTCGACGACCCCGACGCCTCCCCGCACCATTCGTGACACAGGAATTAAGGACCCGAACCGAACTATGAACAAACCGAGCACCTCCTCCGCGCGGGGCAAAGCTATGCGAGCGAGCGCCGTTATGGCTGTTGCCTCCGCGTCGACCCGACTCCTGGGTTTCGTGCGCACCTTTTTGCTCGGCATGGTGCTCGGCGGCTCGGCATCGATCGCGGCGAACGCCTATTCGGCAGCGCAAATTCTGCCGAACTCGCTGTGGATCCTCATCGGCGGCGGCACGCTCAACGCGATCCTCGTACCGGCGGTCGTGCGCGCAGCGAAGCTCCCGGATCGGGGCGAGGATTTCTGTTCGCGCCTGTTCACCCTGTTCTTCGTTGTCGCGGCGGCCATCACGACCCTGTGCACGCTTGCCGTTCCGCTCCTGACGGTCGTGGCGAACTCAAAGCTCGACCCGGGAACGGCGCAGGCCGCGACGGTTCTCGGCTATTTCATGATGCCGCAGATGATTTTCTCGTGCATCTACATCATGTTCGGGCAGATCCTCAACGCTCACGAGAGTTTCGGCCCGTTCACGTGGGCACCTGCGCTCAACAACATCATGAACATTGCAGGCTCGATCCTGTTCCTCGTTTTGTGGGGCACGCAGCCTGATGGCACGCAGTGGACGTGGGGCATGGTGCTCGTGCTCGCGTTTTCCCAAGTGGGGGGCAGCGCCGCGCAGGCCCTGCTCGTGTGGGCCTGGACGAGGAAGATCGGCCTCAAGATCAGGTTTAAGTGGGGTTTTCGCGGTCTGGGCCTACGCAAGCTCGGCACGATGGGCCTGTGGACGTTCGCCATGATGGTTATCGGCCAGATCGCGGTGTTCGCACGTCGCTGGTCAACGGGCGGTGCGGTCTCGGCGGTGGAAAAAGCGCAAGCGAGCGGGGTCGGCGCTTCCCGCGAGCTTTACCCCGCTCTCGCGGCCCTCGACTGGTCCTACACGGTTTTTATGCTCCCGCAGGGCATCATCGCCGTATCGCTCGTGACGAGTATCTTCCCGCGGATGTCGAAGCGCGTGACCGAACACGACCACCTCGGGGCCTACCGCACGTATTCGTCGATGAACAGGATTCTGTTCGTGCCGATGATCCTCGCGACCGCCGTGCTCGTTGTTCTCGCGGCGCCGATCATGTGGGTCGTTGTGGGCGGCACGAGTCCCACGGGCGCGGGTGCAAATGGGCTCGTGCTTATCGGCTACACGCTGGGACTTCCCGCGTTCGCGGCAACCTACCTCGTGACTCGCTACTTCTACGCCTATGAGGACACCCGCACGGCCTTCCTGATGCGCGTTCCCCCAACGGTGCTCTCGCTCATCGCGATCCCCGTGATCCTCTTCTGGGTCGATCCTCGCTATGCCGCTGCGGCGGGCGCTTTCGTAAGCTCGGTCGGGATTCTGATCGGGTGGCTCGAGGGCGTGTGGCACATGCGGCGCAATCTCGCCCGCAAGGGCGTCGACATGAGTCAGGTGAACTCGCTCGGTGCCGTGTCGATGGTTGCCCGTCTTCTCGTTGCCGGCCTGGTCTCAATGGCCGCGGGCTGGGGTCTCCTCGCACTTCTCGGCGATCTCACGTGGAAGGGGCGCCTCATCGCGATCGTCGTGGGCGTCATCGTTGCGGCGGTCATGACAGGGGTGTTTGCTCTTGTCGCGTGGGCGCTTCGCGTGTCTGAGATCCGCGACGCGGCAACGATGATCGCCTCCCGAGTCATGCGCAAGCGTGGCCGCGGGAAACCAGCAGAAAAGCCGCAGGAGGAGACTCCCGCCGCCGTGGAGGAAACCTCGAGCGTGCCAGAGGCACCCCGCTACGATGGTCAAACATCGGATCGAACTGTTCAAGCGAACCAAAGGATGACCGTGACCGATATTCGCAGCCTCGAGGAGCTTTTTTCCTCCCTCTCGCTGAGCCCTGCCCTGGACGGTTCGGGGCGCGGAGAATCTGGCCGCGTGCCATCGTCCACCACCGAAGGGGCGTCGTGGCATCGCGGTGTGAAGGAGAGCGGCGAGCCGATTCTCGTCTTCCTCGTGCGCGGGGAGTTTGCCGCCGATGTTCTCGATGCGGCCCGCCGCGTGTCTCTCGTGAGCGTTCCCGGCCTCGAGGCCGTCCATGACGTGCTTGAGCCGAGCGACGGCGAGTCGAAGGCGACCGCGGTGGTGTATACGGATCCGGGCCTTCCCACCCTCGCTGACCTCACCCGCGACGGCGCGCTTCGCGCAGAAACGGCCCGCACGATCGCGGGTCGCGTGACGACGACGCTCCAGGAGGCCCGTAGCAAGGGCATTCGCCACCACCACCTTGACGAGGATCGCGTGTTCGTGGATCTTGAGCACGATCAGGTGACGATCCTCGGCGCAGGTGTCGAAGATGCGGGCGACGAGGGTCTTTTGCACCTCACCGAACCCTTCACTCTCAGCCCGGACGTGCGAGCCGTGGGCCGGGTTTTGTATGTCGGGCTCGCGGGGCGCGGGCCGGAGTTTTTCGGTTCCGACGCCTCCTTCGATCCGTCGACAACGTCTCCGCGCACGGTTCCCGCCGAGCTGGGTGCGCTCACTGCGGCTCTTCTGACGCCGCTCACGCCGAATGCGCCCGCGGATGGACCGCGTCCGTTGTCGATTGAGGACGTACGCGAGGAGCTTTCACCGTGGCAATCGCTTCCGGTCACTCTCGAGGCGTACGATCCCGAGCAACACGCGGGGGCGCCTGTCCCACTCGCGGTGCGCAAGGCCGCGGGACCCATTGTCGCGGGGCCGTTTGAGCGCCAGGCGGAAGCACAGAGCATAGCTGCGGTAAGCGATTCCGAATCGCCTGCTCCCGCCGAGAACCCCGAGGCCAATGAGAATGTCGAGGCCGAAGAGAACGCTGAGCACACAGAAACTCCCGCAAACAGCGAAGGCCCCGAAATCACCGAGGGCTCCGAGGCCCCTGAAGCCACACTGACGGGCACGGCCGAGACGGTCGACAGGCCCCTTACGGATTCTGAAAAGCCGTGGTCCGAGGTCATCGACGCCCCTCAGAACCCAAGCGCGGCAAGCACCTTCCCCGGCCACATCGACCCGAGTACGCACTACGCCCCGGCTGCGCCTGCGGAGGAACCCACGGCGCCGGTGGCGCCCGTCGCCCCTGCCGCACCCGCCCCTATTCCGGTCGCGGGTCGCGAGGAGTCCCTCGCCGAATCTCCGCGCACACCAAACACGAACGATGAACCCCACTCAGCTCCCGGCCGCCCGGCCGTGGCGCCTCCCTCGGCAGTGCAGCACGCTGCCCCTCGCGTGCGCCAAAACGCTCCCGGAGCGGGTGTCGTCATCCCCGTGCAGGGCCGCGACGCGAGCGCCTTCGACGCGAACGCTCCCGCCCCGCAAAGCCCACAGCACGCTTCAGCATTCCGCGACGTCATGGACATCGCACTCGCCTCCGACGCATCGGGGAGCACCCCGGCTTCCGGCGCCAGCACAGTGTCTCGCTCGACAACGGCGCGCGTCATTCTCGTTGCTGCCCTCCTCGCCGTCATCCTCGGCCTCGTCTGGGCGGTAACGTCCGTGACGTCGGTGGGCCGCCACAATCGAGATGTCGCCACGAGCCCGACCACGCAGGCGTCGGAAGAAAAAGCCCCGAAAGAAACCGAGGCCCCGGCTGAAAAGCCGAGCGAAAAACCAACCGAGACGCCCAAGCCCCTCGCGCCGCTCAACCAGGTGAGCATCGTGTACCCGCCGGACCCCACGAAGGCTGATAAGCCCGAGAGGGCGGGGAACATGCTTGACGGCGATCCGGGTACCGTGTGGAAGACCCAGCGGTACAACGGCGCCGATTTCGGCAAGCTTCGCGACGGGATGGGCGTCAAGCTCGACCTCGGCGAAGGTGAAGTCAAGAACGTCCGCGTCACGCCCGGCGCGCAGCAGGGCGGCACGATCGAGCTGCGCACCCTGACTGAGGACGGCCAGCTCGGCGACGTGCTCGCCTCGGGCGAGGTCGCCGCCGGCCAAGACCTCACCCTCACGCCCGAGAAGCCCGTCGACGCGCGGGCGCTTGTGCTGTGGGCCCCGAACCTCGGCGCTGTCGACGGTGGGTTCCGCCTCGAAATCGCCGAAGTGAAGGTCAATCAGGAATGATGTTCTTTCGTCGCGGCTCGCGTCGCCGCTCACGCGCGCGAGGCGAATTGAAAAGCTGGACGGGCTTCCCACCCGGGGTGTTCGCCGCTTTTCTCGTCGTGACGATTCTCCTTGGCGTCATGCTGTCGTGGGCGCTCAACCTCAGCGTGACGATGGACGCACCTGCCTCGCAAAGCATCGCCGATTCGAACTCGGCCCCTGGAACCGATAATGCCGGCCTTCCGGTACTCACCGAGTACACGCTCGGCGCCGAGGTCCAAAACCTTCTCGATACCGGAAGCCTGCAAACGCCCGCGACGTTCGACGTCACGCAGTGCCTGAAGTCCCTGTCGTCGAAAGAGTCGGTGCTTATGCTCGAGCAGGTGTCGTGGGGCGCCGACGAAAACGCGTGGCTCCTTGTGCTCGATGAGCATAACCTCACGCAAGTTCGCCGCGAGGGTGGGGAAGTTTCCGCGTCCGTCGTGCGTTCCACATGCGGAAGAAATGCCGACGGCGCCTCCGATCTCCTGTTTTCCGCACGGGTACTCGTGGATCCGAAGAGCTGACCGCGGATCTCAGCCTTCCCACCTACCCTTGTTCTGTTTGACCGTTGCGAGCTTTCGCTGTGAAAGGACATCATGACCACCTCTGAGCCTCAGACCCCGATCCTCAACACCCTCGGCGGTGGCTTCGGCATCAGCCTTGCGGGAGCGCAGACCGAGGCGGCTGAAACTGCTTCGCCTGCCGACGCTTCGGACGCCCCCGTGCGTGACATTGTGATCGTCGGTTCGGGCCCGGCGGGCTACACCGCCGCCGTTTACGCGGCGCGCGCTGGGCTGAAGCCCGTGGTCATCGCTGGCTCGCTTGATGCTGGCGGCGCCCTCATGACGACCACCGAGGTCGAGAACTTCCCCGGTTTTCCGGAGGGCATCATGGGCCCGGACCTCATGGGCAACATGCAGGAACAAGCGGAGCGTTTCGGCGCCGAGATCCTGTTCGAGGACGCTACCGACGTTGAGCTCGCAGGCGAGATCAAGACTATCCGCACCGAAAGCGGTGACGTGTTCCGCGCAAAGGCCGTCATCATCGCGACCGGTTCCGCCTACCGCAAGCTCGGCGTCGACGGCGAAGAGCGTCTTTCCGGCAAGGGCGTGAGCTGGTGTGCAACGTGCGACGGCTTCTTCTTCAAGGACAAGGACATCTTCGTCGTTGGCGGCGGCGATTCCGCTGTTGAAGAGGCAACCTTCCTCACCCGTTTCGGCAAGTCCGTTACCCTGCTTCACCGCCGTGACGCCCTGCGTGCCTCGAAGATCATGGCGAAGCGCGCGGAAGATGATCCCAAGCTTCAAATCCGTTGGAATACCCAGGTCGTTGGCATCGAGGGCGATAACGAGCTCTCGCACCTCGTGCTTGAAAATACCGTCACCGGTGAGCGTGAAACGGTTCCTGCCGATGGTCTTTTCGAGGCGATCGGGCACCTGCCCCGCTCCGATCTTTTCAAGGGCCAGATCGATATTGACGACGAGGGGTACATCCTCTGCGAGGGTCGCACGACCCACACCTCGCTCGAGGGTGTTTTCGCGTGTGGCGATGTCGTTGACCACCGCTACCGCCAGGCCATCACTGCGGCCGGTTCGGGTTGCTCGGCCGCTCTCGACGCAGAGAAATACCTCGCCACGCTCGAGTGAGCGAGCCCGGTTCCGACGGTTCACTTTCGAGTGAAGTCGTCACGTTTCACATTCATCTCTATTGGGCCTCGTGGGCGGCGCCGTCTCTTCCTGCGCCGCTCACGGCCCGCGAATTACGCGATCTTGACCTACCGTCCGTGAACGTTGTTGTTCATGACGTTTCGGTTGCGGACGATCCTGAGCAACAAGCGCCGCAATTTTCGCCTCGCGTACTTCCCTCGTGGCGCATCGTTGCGCTTCGCGGTTCCGAGGTAGTGGGCGAACGAGTGCTCGAAGGTGCGAGCCCGAAGTTTGTCGTGCGCGATGCGCTCGAGGATCTGCGGCGCGCCACTGTCTGCTAACACTGCACGTCCCACCGGAGACATTCACCCGATCGTCGTCACCGTGGCCTGCATCACAGGGTTATCCCCATATTTATCCACACTCTTTTCACGGGTGCTGCAGCCCATTGTGGACAAGTAACGAATGACGCCCTGACCTGCAGTTTTACCGTTCATGGTGGGCCTTGCGACGCCTGCCTTGGCACGCGCATTCCTGGCTAGCGGGCTACGTCTCCCACGTTATCCACACACCTCTTCACATATGTGAGCTAACTTGCCTAGCTACACGTGGAACCCCTCTGTCGCGTCCCAGCGCCTATCCCACACACCTCCGTCGCTACCCCGCTGCCTCGGTCCACACTGTCCGCCGCACGCATCAGTTGTGGATAGATTCCAGAACCCGCGGTAGGACCCGTAGGGCTGTTTCCCGTGAAACCCCGCAATGTGCGAGTAACGATTATCAGCGAGCTCTCCTGCGTCAAGAACAGTTCTTAAGCTGAGGGAACTCGCGAATAGCCTCGAGCGTCCTAGTAAGCACGTCCTGACGCCAATACACGACATTTCACGTGAAACACCACTGATGGGCTATATCAGCACCCGCAGCCGCCCCACGTGCCAATAGACCCGAACCGCTTTGATCCCACTCGACGCATACAGAAGACCTCCCATCGATCTAAGTCCGTGCTCTGCGGAGCGCACGAAGTTTCACGTGAAACGCAGTCCTTAAAACTAGAGAACAAAATCAAACGTTGGCGTAGCGGAGGATGACCAACCCGTGGGCCTTAAAGTTCGTCGAGCCAAAGTTGCGGAAAGCAAACTAGGGAGTTTCACGTGGAACACCTCAGGATCGATACGCCAAACCCTCCTTAACGGACACATACAGCGGTAGAGCGCCGCGGCTAAGTGAGCAGCGCGCTTGTTTCACGTGAAACTCTTTTGAGTTGCAGCGACGCGCGCCCGAACTACCGAAACCAAGCGACTCAAAGTTCTCTTCTCCTCGAAGTGTTGTTTCACGTGAAACGCATACCAGCCAACGACGGTAGCAGAACGCAACGAGGTAGTTAGCTGTGTATGTTTCACGTGAAACGATGTCTTTTCTTTCATTAGTCCAACGCGTTCTCTCGGGGAACTCTCAAGATGACGAAATAGCGAGTGACTTCGTATCGAAGAAAGAGCAACCTGTTTCACGTGAAACGGTTGACGCTACTTCTCGAATAGCTGACCATTCGAGCAATACTGGGAATTTGGCCGAGCCTCGTAATCCAACCAACAGCCCATCAGTAGAGTTTCACGTGAACCGAGGTGCCGTGGCCAAGCCGACAAATACTCCACATGATTGGTAAGGGTCTCGCGAGTGGCTGCAGGTGGTAGCGGTTTCACGTGAAACGTGAATCCGCGCTGATACTGAGTCGAAGCAGGGCGAGGTCTTTTCGGCGAAACCGCGTTCCACGTGAAACACGGAAGAGTATGACGAAACGGCTGGGAACTCGGGCATACAAATACGGCTTATCTACGATCCATAGGTACGCATGGGAGAGCGCAGGAGCCTGCCGGGAGCTCAAGACCACAACGGAGATGTGGTTAAGGGCGGTTGGCCTCCCGGCACCAGCTATTCTGCAAAAGCAGCGCGGGTTGACGTGCAATTACAACGATGGCCGCCCTGGAACCCAGGGGCCAAACACGAGAGGCTTCCGCAAAAAGGCGTGCACGTTTCAATATGCGACCGCAGCAAGCGTTAGCGAAGGTTCCCGGAAAACAGTTCCACAAATATTCGACGACTAAGGGAAGTCGTCTGGGACCCGTCAGGCTCAGTCCTGCGGGAGCTCGACGTCCTCGAGGCCGAGCTTCGCCACGATCCGTTCGAGATCGTCGAGGTTCGTGAACTCGAGCGTGACTTTACCTTTGCGCTTACCGACATCGATGCGCACCGGTGCCTCAAGCTTCGTCGACAGCTGCGAGGTCAGGGATACAACGCGCGGGTTGTACGAACTACGTCGAGTCACCGTGCGGGTTGCCGACGAGGATTCAACACCATTCGCAATAAGGCGCTCAACAGCGCGAACGCTCAGGCCTTCGCTCACGATGCGCTGGGCAAGCTCCTCCTGAAGCTGGACATCATCGAGGCCCAGAAGCGCGCGGGCGTGTCCCGCAGAAAGCGCGCCGGACTGGAGTCGACGCTGCACGAGGGGAGGAAGGCGAAGCAAGCGCAGGGTATTGGAGATCTGCGGGCGCGAGCGCCCAATGCGATCGGCGAGCTCATCCTGGGTGCAGTTGAAGTCCTCGAGGAGCTGGCCATAGGCGGCTGCCTCTTCCAGGGGATTCAGCTGCGAGCGGTGCAGGTTTTCGAGAAGCGCATCACGAAGAAGATCGTCGTCGGCGGTCGAACGCACGATCGCGGGAATCGACTTGAGACCAGCGCGTTTCGCGGCCCGCCAACGGCGCTCACCCATGACGATCTCAAAGGATTCGCCATCGACGGAGTCGGTAACGGGACGAACAACAATCGGCTGAAGAACACCGACTTCACGGAGCGAATAGGCGAGCTCGTCGAGTTCATCCTCGTCAAAAACAGTTCGCGGGTTGCGGGGATTTTCGCGGATCTCGGCGATCGGCACCTCGACAAACTCGGCGCCCGGCACGGGCACGAGACCGTCGTGGGACGGCTGTGCGGTCGCAGCAGCAACCTGCGCATCTCCTTCCGAGGGCACCTCAACCGGAGCGGTCGCGGAGGTTTTCGATGCGCCCTCGTCACCGGTCTTACGCGCTGCCGCTGCGGGCTTAGCTGCGGCCTTCTTGCCGTTTCGGCGCTTCGAGCGTGCATCGCGTGCCCACGAGTCAGCGAGCTCAAGATCGGCTGCGCGCCGACGCTCGCTCGACTTATCAGTGGATTCAGATTCGGAGCTAAAGAACATGTCGGCGCCGCGTGTGCCGGCTGGCTTCGACGCGGAAGCCTTGGGCTCAGCAGGGGCGGGAGTAGCGTCGGACGCCTTCTTCGAGGGTGAGGAGGACGCGGCAGGCTTGGGCGCAGCAGACTTCGAGGAGGCGCCGGAGCGCTGTGCCGAGGTGGGCGCCTTCGTGCCGGCCGACTTCGCGGAAGGCTCGGGCGTGGGCGTGTCCTTCGCCTCGGGCTTCTCGGTTGCGGCAGGCTCGGAGCTGGGGATCAGTGCACCGATACCCCGACCAAGGCCACGTTTCTTCGCCATGATCTCCTCGTTTCAGTTCTTAGGCTCGGGGCGACGGGAAATCTCGTGCGCAGCGGCGCGGTACGCGAGAGCACCCGTGCTGTTGGGATCGTAATTCAAGACGGTTTGCGCGTAGCTCGGGGCTTCCGAAATGCGCACCGACCGGGGGATGACGGTATCGAGGGTTTGCGTGGGGAAGTGCGCACGCACATCCTCGGCCACCTGGGCCGCGAGGCGGGTGCGGGCGTCATACATCGTGAGCAGGATCGTCGAGACCACAAGGTCAGGGTTGAGGTGCTTGCGGATGAGGTCGATGTTCTTCCACAGCATCGCGATGCCCTCGAGCGCGTAGTACTCGGCCTGGATCGGCATGAACACCTCGCGCGCGGCCACAAGGGCATTAATCGTCAAAAGCCCAAGCGAAGGCGGGCAATCGATGAGAACGTAGTCGAGGCGAGGAAGGCCCTTTTGCTCGCGTTCCTCGAAGTAGTCGGCAAGCGCGTTCTTGAGCCTGGATTCGCGCGCCACCATCGGAACAAGTTCGATCTCGGCACCCGAAAGGTCGATCGTCGCGGGGGCGCACTCGAGGGTGTCCGCTTCGGGAGAGGGGGTCACGATCGCCGAAAGCGGCTCATCCTCGATGAGCACGTCGTAAAGCGAGGCGATTTCGGGATCGTGCGGGATGCCGAGAGCCGTCGAAGCGTTGCCCTGAGGGTCCGAATCGATAACGAGAACATTGAGACCGCCCTTGGCGAGCGCGACCGCAACGTTGACGGCGCTCGACGTTTTACCGACGCCGCCCTTCTGATTCGCGACGGCCATGATGCGGGTGTGTTCTGGCGCGGCGAAGGTCGCCTTCTCGAGGCGCTTGCGAAGCTCCATGTCGTTACGAAGCTGCCGCATGAGCGGTGTTTCATCGAGAGAGTTCTTCTTCTTCTCAGCCACGACGCGGCCCCTTTCGCCCCGATACCTCACGAACGTGTGCTCGTACCACTGTAGTAGGAACCTCCACGGATGGATCTCCGAATTCCTCAACGCGAACATCGCATGCGCCAAGACGGGCGAGGGTCTTTTCTGCCTTCACGACTTCGTCACGCGCGCTCCTGCCCTTCATCACCACGAGCTCGCCGCCGATGCGCACAAGCGGAACGGTCCACTTCGCGAGCTTATCGAGCGCCGCCACGGCACGCGCGGTCACCGCATCGAACTCACGCTCACCATGAAGGTCCTCAGCGCGAGCGCGCACAACCTCGACATTGACGAGATTCAGCTCCTCGACCGCTCGCTCAAGGAAGTCCACACGGCGCTGCATCGTCTCGATGAGGGTCACGTCAATATCCTCGCGGGCAATCGCGATGACGAGCCCCGGAAGGCCGGCACCCGAACCTACATCCGCGAGCGATTCGACGAGGCCCGCGGGCCCGAGGGCACGCACCATGAGGGCGCAATTGATGACGTGCCGCTCCCAAATGCGATCGACTTCGCGGGGCCCAATGAGGCCTTCTTCCGCTCCGCGGGTACGCAGAATCTCCGCGTACTGCTCGGCAAGTGCAAGACGTTCACCGAAGAGGTCGCGAGCGAGAGAGTCGAGGTGTGCGGGAGCGGGAAGCATCAGTCTTCGGGGTAGATCACGACGTGGCGGGTCTTGCCCTCACCGTCGGATTCCGAGTGCAGGCCGTGGCGCTTTGCAACATCGTGCACGACCTTGCGCTCGAACGGGTTCATGGGCCGAAGGGGAACGGGAACCTCGCCGTTCTTGGCCTGTTCGACAGCCTTCTCGGCAAGTTCCTCAAGCTCACTCTTGTGGCTTGCGCGGAAACCACCGATGTCCAGCATGAGGCGCGAGCGCACGCCCGTCTTCGTTTGAACGGCGAGCCGCGTGAGCTCCTGGAGGGCTTCGAGGAGTTCACCCTTCGGCTCGTTGAGGGCGCTCAGCTCGGCGGCGCCGCGGATCTCCACGGATGCGCGATCGCCGTCGACGTCAATGTCGATATCGCCATCGAGATCGGCGATGTCCATGAGTTCTTCGAGGTAGTCGGCGGCGAAGTCGCCCTCCTCTTCGAGGCGCGCGAGGCGCTCGTCGGCGGACGTCTGGGTGTCCACCGCTTCGTTGTCAAAAGTGTCGTTCTCGCTCATCGGGAATCCTTACTTCTTCTTGCGCTTCTTGCCGAGGGCGTTGCTCTGCTTCGAGCCGCCCGCCTTCTGTGCACCGTTTTGAGCGGCCTTCTTGCGGCGCTCTTCGATGGCCTTCGCTCGCTTTTCGCGGGCACGCTGGAGCATTTCTTCATCGCTCAGCTTCCGGCCGTTTTCGTACCGCTTCGGCTGCACGCGGATGCTCTCGGCTTTGGCCGCTTCCATCTCCTGCACGCGCTTGGACTTCTTCGGCGTGAAGTCAAGCGGCTCAAGACCCTGCTTCTCACGCTTCTTGTTGATGCGCTCGTGGCGAGCCTTTTCAGCGGCGGAACCGGGGGTCGGGTTCTTCGAGATCATCCACCACTGCTGGCCGAACGTCCACACGTTGGTCGTGAGCCAGTACCCGAGCACACCGATCGGCATACCGGGACCCGAGATCACGTAGATGAACGGGAGCATATAGAGCATCATCTTCTGCGTGGACGCCATCGGGCCTTCGAGAGCCGACGGCGGCATGTTGCGCATCGTCAGTTCCTTCTGCGTCAGGAACGTCACGAGCACCATGAGTGCGATGATGACGCCCGCGATGATCTTCGCGGACATGTCGCCAGTGAGGAACGAATCGGAGATCGTCGTACCACCGAAGATGCGCGCGTTGTGGGCGCTATCGGCTAGCTCGGGCGTGAGGATGCCGAAGCTCTTGTTGCTCTTTGCGGCCTCCGGCAGCTTGTAGAAAAGCACGCGGAAAAGCGCGAAGAAGATCGGCATCTGAATGAGGACAGGAAGGCACGAGCCCACGGGGTTGGCGTCGTGCTCCTTGTAGACCTGCATCGTCTCGTTGGCCATGGCCTGACGGGACTCGGGGTCGGTCTTGCCCTTGTACTTCTGCTGGATCGCCTTGAGCTCGGGGGCGGCCATTTGCATGCCGCGGGAGCTCTTAATCTGCTTGACGAAAAGCGGGAAGATGATGATGCGGACCACGACCGTGAGAAGCACGATCGACAGCAGCCAGGTCCAACCCGAATCCGGGTCCATGACGAAGGACAGCAGTTTGTGGGCCTGGACCATGATCCAGACGACGACCCACTCGATGGGGTAAAGAATGTTCAACTTCGGCCTTTTCTTCCTGCCGCTCGCATGCGCATGACGGTCATGCGATGAGCGGCGCGAGGTCGGGTGTTCGGGTCAAGCCTAGTGGGTGTGGGCGAACTCGGTACTTTCAGTGTCCCGTTCGGGAGCGGGTTTCGGGTTCGTCCACATGCCGGGTGCGGGGGTTGGGTCGATCCCGCCTCCGCTCAGGGGGTTGCACCGCAGGATCCGCCACGCGGTGAGAAGGAGCCCCTTGAGAGCTCCGTGGCGGCGGATCGAGTCGAGTGCGTATTGCGAGCACACGGGCGTAAACATGCACGCGGCCGGCAGGTACGGGGAAATCCCTCGCTGGTACGCGCGAATGATTCCGACGGTTGCCTTCATCCCCGTGTTCCCTCATGCGTGGCGTTGCGCTTCGCGAGCTTGCCGAGGGCGGAGGTGAGTGCGGAATCGACTTCGCTGACGAGCGTGTCGTGCCCGATGTCGTTGATGCCGGCGCGCGTGCGCACAACGACGGTTGCGTACGCGGGTAGGCGATCGAGGCGGGCTCTCATGATTTCCCGCAGCCTGCGCTTGGTGCGGCTGCGGACGACAGAGTTGCCGACCTTTTTTGACACGACAAATCCCACGCGCGGCTCCTCCTGGATCCTTTTGACCTCCGGTGAGGAAAGGATCGCGAGGTGCACGACCACGTGGGATCGGGCCGCTGACACTCCCTGGCGGGTGGTCAGGCGGAAGTCGTCGTTGTGACGTAGGCGGCTCGCTGCCCGCACGTCACGCCGCGGCTCAGGCCGAGAGGGACGCGCGGCCCTTCGAGCGGCGCGCGTTGATGATGGCGCGGCCCGCGCGGGTGCTCATGCGTGCGCGGAAGCCGTGCTTCTTGGCGCGGCGGCGGTTGTTCGGCTGGAACGTACGCTTGGTCATCTTTTCTCTCCAAATAAATCGGGGCCCTCGTCTCCGGGAAGGAACCGCGTGGCGGCCGGAGGGCCCGGTTAAAGACGGCCCGTGGGGCCAATGGTTTCGGGTGTGTGCGCGAAACCGAACGCGTCGGTTCCGTGAACACAGACTGATCGAGTCTAGAATCGCGCGGCTAGCCGGTCAATGGAACGAGCCTCGATTCAGCGAAGTGTGCCTAGAATCTCATGGTTATCCCCAACGATTTAACAGGGTGTGCGCCTTCTTCCACGTCATTGGGCATAAATGTGGAAAACATGGTGGATAATTATGGACGTCCGCCGCACCCCCGATTCCCACGAGGAGCCCCCGAATGGACGAGACCGCACTCGATCGCGACGCGCTGTGGGCCGAGTGCCAGCAGATCCTGCGCGCCGATGACTCGGTGTCGAATCGCCACCTCGCCTACGTGACCCTCTCCAGTTTGCGAGGATTTCTCGAGGACACGGCCCTCATTGCGGTGCCAAATGCAACGGTCAAGGACCTTTTCGAGATGCGGATCCCCGATCAGCTTCGTTCGTCGCTCTCGCAGGCGATGGGCAAACCCGTGACGTTCGCGGTGACGATCGACCCCACGCTGGGCCTCGACGACGAGCCAGAACCGAGCGCCCCATCGAGCACCGCCCCGGTGGACAACGTTGTGGATAACTCTGTGAATTCATCGGGATCAATCCCCGTCACCCCACGTCACGATGGGGATAACTCTGTGAATGTGGCATCGCCGTGGTCCCAGCAACCGTCGGACCTCACGCCCTATTCCCCCTACACGCCCGCCGAGGGAACCGACCGAGCCGAGGCACCGGCCAGCTCCAGCGACCTCCCCACCTCCTCGTCACTCGGAAACGATTCGCGGCTCAACCCGAAGTACACGTTCGCCACGTTCGTCGTGGGCGCCTCAAACCGCTTCGCTCAGGCTGCCGCCTACGCGGTCGCCGAACAGCCCGCACTCGCCTACAACCCCCTGTTCATCTATGGCGGATCGGGCCTCGGCAAGACCCACCTCCTGCACGCGACAGGTCACTACGCCAAGCAGCTGCACCCAAACATCCAGGTCAGGTACGTAAATTCCGAGGAATTCACGAACGACTTCATCAACTCGGTGCAGTCGGGTCAGTTCGGTAAGGCCCAGGAGTTTCAGCGGCGCTACCGCGACATCGACATTCTCCTGATCGACGACATCCAGTTCCTTCAGCGCGCGCCCGAAACCCTCGAGGCGTTCTTTCACACGTTCAACACCCTGCACAACGCGAACAAGCAGATCGTCATCACCTCGGATCTCCCACCGAAGCTCCTCGGCGGCCTCGAAGATCGCATGCGCTCGCGATTCGAGATGGGCCTCATGACGGACGTGCAACCGCCGGACCTCGAAACCCGCATCGCGATTTTGCGCAAGAAAGTCGCGGCCGAAAACACCGAAGAAGTGCCGCGCGAGGTGCTCGAATACATCGCGGAGAACATCTCCACCAATATTCGGGAGCTCGAGGGTGCGCTCATCCGCGTCCAGGCCCTGCACTCGCTCTCGAAGCAGCCCATGGACGTCGAGCTCGCGCAAAACGTGCTGAAAGACCTGCTCACGCACGATGGCAGCGCTGAAATCACGCCGAACCTCATCATCGCGGAAACGGCGTCGTACTTTGGCTTCGGTGTCGATGAAATCAAGGGCACCGCGCGCACGCGCGCACTGGTCACGGCCCGCCAATGTGCGATGTATCTGTGCCGTGAGCTCACCGAGATGCCGCTCATGGCCATCGGTGACGCGTTCGGCGGGCGCGATCACACGACTGTGATCCATGCCTACAAGAAAGTTTCGACCCTCATGAAAGAGCGTCGCGCCCTGTTTAACCAGGTCACGGAACTTACGGCGCGAGTGAAGGCGAACGCGCAGGAGCAGGGGAGGCGCTGAGGTCCGACGGTTGCGGGCCGCGCAACGCTCCTGGTCAGGCCCACAGTTTCCAGAATTGTGGAAAACTTTGTGGAGAATGTGCACGCACGGCTTGCCTTTTGTGAGTTGACGGCGCGCAAACACTTGCGAAAATGACAGTTATACCCAATGCATCAACAGTTCCTCGTCGATCCTCACACCGAATCCGAAACGTGTAGTTCTCGCTCTGACCTGCAATAATAGTGGTTATCCACAGCGTCAACAGACGTAATTAAGAGGGTTGTTTAAACTTGAGATGCGGGTAATGGGGAAAAGTCGCGTGACAGCGCACGCTCGAGCCTCGACGATGTGGAATCCTTGGGGATGAGAATGACAAGCGTGTAATTTTGACCCGGGCGCGAAGCCAAGAATTTGGCTAAAGTTGGGAAGTACGCGCGAGGGCGCGGCAAGCTTTTTTGTAAAGGAGCCGAGGCGTGAAATTTCATCTTGATCGGGACGTGCTGAGCGATGCCGTTTCGTGGGCAACCCGCACACTCCCGCAGCGCCCCGCAATGCCCATCCTTCAGGGCGTGAGGATCGTTGCCGAAGAAGGTGAACTGAAGTTTTCGACCTTCGACTACGAAGTCAGTGCCCATATTTCAGTCGAAGCTGACATCGACGAACCAGGTGAGGTACTCGTCCAGGGCAAGATGCTCAACGACATTGTGCGGGCGCTGCCCCACAAAACCGTGTCCGTCACGCACGAGGGCCCCAAGGTCGAAATCCTGTGTGGTTCCTCGCGGTTCTCACTCGCGACGCTCCCCGTTGCGGAATACCCCGTGCTTCCGGAGATGCCACCCGTAGTGGGCACCGTCGACTCGGGAACGTTCGCGCGGGCCATCTCGCAGGTGTCAATCGCCGCGAGCAAAGACGACGTCGTTCCCCTGCTCACCGGCGTTAAGGTCACGATCGACGGCGAAAAAGTCATGATGGCCGCGACCGACCGCTACCGCCTCGCCGTGCGCGAGTTCACGTGGAACCCCGCGAGCCCCTCGAGCGAACTGAGTGCCCTCGTGCGATCACGAACCCTTACCGAGGTGGCGCGATCGCTCAGCGGCGGCAACGTCGAGATTGCGCTCAATGAAGGCGAGACGGCAAACCTTATCGGTTTCGAATCCTCTGGCCGCCGCACGACCTCGACCCTCGTCGACGGCGATTACCCGCCCGTGCTGCGCCTGTTCCCGGACGTCACGCCGTACACCGTGAGTGTCGCGACAGCGCCCCTGATCGAGGCCGTCAAGCGCGTGAGCCTTGTCGCCGAGCGCAACACCCCTGTTCGCCTCACCTTCAGCGAGGGGCAGGTTGCCCTCGAAGCGGGCGACGGCGACGACGCACAGGCGAGCGAAGTCCTCGAAGCACAGGTCGATGGCGGCGACTTGGTCGTCGGCTACAACTCGGGCTTCCTCCTCGATGGCCTCGGCGCACTCGGCACCGATTTCACGCACTTCTCGCTTCCCGATTCGGTCAAGCCAACCGTGCTGCGTGGCCAGGAGTCGCTCGAAGCGGCGCCGGAGGAGCACTACCGCTACCTCCTCATGCCCATGCGCATCTGAGTTCCTGATTCTCGATGCACCTCAAGGCGCTCGAACTCCTCAACTACCGCTCCTACGCACACACCCTCCTTCGCTTCACGCCCGGGATCACCGTGTTTGTGGGTGCGAACGGCCAGGGCAAAACGAACATCGTCGAGGCCCTCTGGTACCTCGCGACCCTCTCTTCGCACCGAGTCGCCCATGACGCGGCCCTCGTGCGGCGAGGCGAGAAGACCGCAATCATCCGCGCGATGTGCGAACGCTCCGGCCGCGACGTGCGCATCGACATGCAGATCGCCCCCGGCCGCCCCAACGAAGTGCGCCTACATTCGCAACCACTCGCACGCGCCCGCGAGGTCCTCGGGCAGGTTCGCGCCGTGATGTTCTCTCCCGAAGATCTCGCCCTCGTCAAGGGCGAGCCCGAAGGTCGCCGGCGCTTCCTCGACGAGATCCTCTTCGAAATCGCCCCGCGCTTTGCGAGCATCAAATCGGATTACGACAAGGTTCTGCGCCAGCGCAACCACCTTCTGAAACAGATGCGGGCGATGAACAGGGGGCGAGGCGGCACACACGGGCCCTCCGACATTGGCGGCATGGACCCGCGCGAAGCCGCCGAATCGACCCTCGCCGTTTGGGATGAGCAGCTCGCGCGTCGCGGAGCTGAACTCATGCGCGCGCGCCTCCACCTCGTGAATCGCTTGCGACCCCACGTTGGATACTCCTACCTGCGGGTTTCAAGCGATGAAGGCGCCGACCCTAACCTCGGTCTCGGCCCCGACGGCCGCGGCGCCGTCACGAGCCCCGCGAACATCCGCTACACCTCGACCATTCTCGAGGGTGACCTCGCCGCCGCGAGCGACGCCGAAACGACGCGCGACGAACCTCCGCTGCCGAGCCTCCAGCAGCTCCACGACGCCCTCCTCGCCCACATCGCCGAACGCCGCGACGACGAAATCGAGCGAGGCGTAAGCCTCGTGGGCCCCCACCGCGACGACCTCGAGATCCGCCTCAGTGACTTCCCCGCCAAGGGGTACGCGAGCCACGGCGAATCATGGTCGCTCGCCCTCGCTCTCCGACTCGGCTCCTACGACCTCCTCACGATCGAAGAAGGCGACCTCGGCGACGGCGAACCGATCCTCATCCTTGACGATGTCTTCAGTGAACTCGATGCCCACCGCCGCGAACGCCTCGGGCGCATCATCAAAGGCGCCGCGCAAGTGCTCATCACAACCGCCAACGACGCCGACATCCCCCGTTCCATCGGCGACGACGTGCACGTCATTGACGTGGTCAAGGGTTCCGCCACCGCGCGTGACGACGGACCTCGAGGGGCGAGTAGTCAGGGGGCCACGTGGTGAACGGCGATAACCGTGCATCCCTCAACCCCTACGCGCTCGGGACGTGGCAACGCCGCCCCGAGCAGGGCTACCCCGAGCAGGGTCGCCCGGAGCCGGGACACCCTGACGAGCAGACCGGTCGCCCAGTTCCGTTAGGCGTCGCGGCGAGCAACGGCAGTGAAGCGCGGCCGCACCATGAGAAACGTGGGATCCCGGAGGGCGAGGAAAGCGTCGGAACGGAGCTGAGCGAGGAACTCGCGCCCGACCCCGATGCGAGGCCCCGAGACTTCGCGCGCCCCGAAGAGCTCGGCCGGCGCGCCCTCAACCAGGCTCGCGCCGCCGCCAAAAAGCACGGATACCGGCCGCGTGCGAGTAGGCTGACGCGCCCCAAGGGCGATCCGCGCGGCGAGAGATCGCAGGGAGCGGGGTATTCGGGGGCGCGGCCCGATCCGCGCGATCCTCAGCGCCTGAACACCGTGCTCGAAAAGATGCTCGTGAACCTCGGGTGGGATCGGGGCCTGAGTGCGGGGCGTGTGCTAGCCGAATGGGACGACATCGTGGGGCCCGCTATCGCGCAGCATTGCCACATCGAAAGTTTCGAGGAGGGCGTGCTCGTCGTGAGCACGGATTCCTCCGCGTGGGCGGCGCAGCTTCGAATGCTCGGCCCGCAGATCATTACGCGAATCCACGAACGGGTGGGTGCGCAGGTCGTGAGCGAAATCAAGGTTGCTGGACCGAGTACGCAATCGTGGAAAAAGGGGCGCCGCACGGTGACGTGGCGCGGTCCGCGCGATACCTACGGGTAGTGCAGCCGCGGTGAAAGTGGTGAAAAATCGCCCCCTCACGTAGGTAGATGGCGCTTTTTGGCTCTTTTTCACCACTTTCGTGATCGGGGTGGTGATGTGTGAAGTGGGTGAGGGGCAAGTGAGGCGGAGCGGGGGAAATTAGGGAAGGGTTAGGGGGTGTAGGGGAGTGGTAAGGGAGGGGGTGAAGGCTGGTGAGGAGGGAGGAGTCAGGGGTGGTGCTGGCGGTGCTGGGGTGTGTGAGGCGCAAAGAAGGGCCGAAGCCACCCGGCTCCGGCCCTCCTTTTTACGGGGCACCTATGAGATCAGGCCCGACGCCTGCGAGCGATCATCGCGCCACCCGCCGCAAGGAGCGAGAATGCCACACCTGCAACGGCGAGGCTTTCCGCGCCCGTGCGCGGGAGCGGGCCGCGCGCCCGCGAGGGAGCAGAGGGCTTCGAGTGATCGGCATCGTCGTCCGAATCGTTGATCGGAATCGTCTCGCCGCCATCGGAATCATCAGCGGAATCATCAGTTTCTCCGTCAGCATCCCCATCAGCGGAAGCCCCGTCGTTCGGCTCGTCCACGAGAGTGCCCGAGTCACCGGAAGGCTGCGCCACCTCATCGTCGGCGGGAAGATCAACCGCGGGAGCAGCCGAGGTGCTCACGTCCCAGTTCTTCGCAAAGAAGTTCGCCGGGTCGATCGTCTTGTTCTTGGTCGCCCATTCGATCATGAGATCGCGGATCGCCACCTGCTCGTCATAGACAACCTCGGCCTCCTTGACGGCCGGGTAACCCGAGCCGCCCGACTGTCGATAGTTGTTGAGCGCGAGGATGAACTCGTCGTTATCTTTCACGGGGGTGCCGTCGGGCCACGTGAGGTTCTCGATGCGCTCTCCAACGGGCTTGGAGATGTTGATGTGGTAGCTCACGCCCGAGAGCACGTCGTAGGAGTAGTCGGGAATGCCGCGGGTCATGCCGTCGTACTGGGCGTTCGTGACGGTCGACCAATCGTCGATCTTCGCGCCCTCCTCCTGCTGCTTGTAGTAGCGAGCCGAGTGCTCGAGATATTCCTTGAGCTGAGTGCCATTCATCTTCACGCCCAAGAGGGTGTTGTCGTAGATGTAGAGCGAAGCCATATCGGCGATCGTGACATCGCCCTTCTTGAACACGGCCTCGCGTGAGAACGGCGAGGCTTCAGCAACGATCGGCAGGCCTTCGTTCTTTGTGCCCTTCATCGCGCGCTTGATCTCTTCGGTCTGCACGTAGTTGATGAAGTCGAGGATCGCGGTGTCTTCCCAGGCCGAAGTGGCGGCGGGCATGTCCTCGGTGGCCTTGGCGACGACCGTCTCGACCCATTTCTTGGTCTTCTCGTGCCAATCGGAAATGAGCTTTTCAATCTCCGGATCGGCCGCGTAATCCGCGGCCTTGACGGCTTCGGCGCTCGGCTTCTCCTTCTCGTTCCAGTCGACAACAACCTTGTCATTGTCGAGGCTCAGTGGGATCGTCACGTTCGAAAGGAAACGCCCGTGGTAGCCAGGCTGCGTGAAGAGAACCTCGTGACCGTCCTTGTTGGTGTAGTAGTTCTGCACCTGATCGGTCTGGTGCGAGTGGCCGCCGATCACGACGTCGACGCCGGAGGTGTTCTCGGCGATCGAGCGCGCGGCATTCTCCTGGAGGTCAGCGGCCTTCCACTCGTAGCCCTCCGGGTCGAGGCCGGTGTGGGCGAGAACGACGACGACATCCGCGCCCTTCTCCTTGACCTCGGGAACGTACTTCTGGACGGCCTCGACCTGGTCGCCGAAGTTAAGGGACTCAACCTTCTTGCCGTCCCAGCCGGGGATGCCGGGCGTGACGACGCCGATCACGGCGATCTTCACGTCGTGGCCATCGGCAGTCTTCTTGTTCACGAAGGTGTAGGGCTCGAGGTAGGGCTTGCCGGTCTTTTTATCGGTGACGTTAGCGCCGAGGAGCGGGAAGTCGAGAGCGCCCTTGTAGTCCTGGAGTTCGTCGAGGCCGTAGTTGAACTCGTGGTTGCCCACAACGCCGGCGTCGTACTCGAGGTAGTTGTAGATCGTCGCGATCGGGTCAACGTCACCCTTGGCGTGGTCGCGCTTGTAGACCGTCTCGAGGGAGGACCCCTGGTTCGCGTCGCCGTTGTCGAGGAGAGCAACAGCGCTCTCGCCCTTGTCCTTGCGGATCTCCGTGATCGCGGTTGCGAGGTGGTCCATGCCGCGAAGGTTCTTCGGGTCCTCTGGCGTGCCGAAAGGCTTGCCCGTGAAGTAGTTGTAGTTCAGCGCCGTGCCGTGGGTGTCGGTCGTCGCAAGAATCGTGATGTCTTTGATGTCGGTTCGGTCGCCGTCGGCCGCGAACGCGGGGGCGCCCGCGGTCAAAAGGAGTAGGCCTGTGAGCGCAGCTGCCGTTGCTTTGCGCATGGGATCTCCTGGAGAGGGTGGGGGGACAATAACGGGCTTTTCAGAATTTAAGCGCAGAAAGTTACGGGTGGGTGAATGGCGGAGCACGGCATGGAGTCGTTTTGGCAGGGCCGGAGGGTTCCGACGGATGACCAGGCCTTTCGTTTTTTCCGTGTCATTTTTTGAGCAACCGGCCACTTAAGTCCCGCAATGTGTCTAGGCTTCTGTGATAACTGAGTCACAGAGCCGCTTCTCGTTCTTCCCTTGGCCCCGGCCCGGCGCGTTGCAGATCCCGGTGTTCTCGGTTTGATTCCTCGCAGTTTTATTCAAAGGAGAACACTGTGTCCCCAGGCTTTATGCGCAAAGTTCTTGCCGCGTTGTCGGTGAGTGCTGTCGCCGCGGGTTTTGCCGTCCCGGCAGCGCTCGCTGCACCTACCGATGACCACGAATCAGCGTCGGCGATCTCGCAGATTCAGCGCGCGGCGATTCAGAAACAGCGTGAGAAGCGGGGCACCCGCCCCGTGTCTAACGAACGCGTGCGCGTCGTCGTCATGCTGAAGGAGCAGCCGTCGGCCCCGAGCGAATCCGGCGAGAAGAGCCGCCTTTCGAACCAGGCAAAGTTGCTTGAGTCGTGGAAGGCGAAGTACGGCCTGAAGGTGGATCGACAGTTCGGGTATCTCGTCAATGGCTTCAGCGCCGAAATGCCCGAGGGCAAGATCCAAAACCTCGCGACCGAGAAGCAGGTCGCCTCGGTGCGCCGCGAGCGCGTGTACTACCAGAGCGAGTACTCGGCGCGTGAGCTCCAGGGTGTTGCCCAGGCGTACAAGGACTTCGGCGTTGACGGCGAGGGCACGGTGATCTCGATCATCGACTCGGGTGTGTACGCCCAGCACCCGGATATGCGCCTTGACGACGGTGTCTTCAAGAACGCAAAGATCACGAGCATCAACCCCGAAGCGGCCGGCAAGTTCAATGAGAAGGTGCCGACGGGCTACAACTACGCGGACGACAACTTCGAGGTCATGGACCTCACCGATTCGCAGCACGGCCAGCACGTCGCGGGTATTACCGCGGCGAATGGCTCCGAGGGGGACACCCCTGACTTTGCCTCGACGGGCCGTATCGATGGCGCAGCACCCAATGCGCAGTTGCTTGCGATGAAGGTCTTTTCGAACGACCCGAAGAAGTCCTCGGGGGCGAATGATGGCGACATCATCGCCGCGATCGAGGACTCGGTGAAGCTCAAGGCCGATGTCATCAATATGTCTCTTGGCAGCCCGAACGGTGTCCCGGATCTTTCCGACGGCGCCTATGAGGCCATGAAGAAGGCCCGCGAAGAGGGTGTGATCACGCTCGTGGCCGCCGGTAATGAGGGGCAGAACTTCTCGCTCGAAGGTGGGCCGGACGACGTGCTTGGTCGCCTCGATGACGGTACGGCGGGCAGCCCCTCGACGAATGATTCCGCGTTCTCGATCGCCTCGGTGAATAACTCGACGCTGAGTGTTCCGCTTGTTTATTTCGAGGCGAACGGCGAGCGCACCGATATCGGCTACCTCGAGGGCGTGGGTGAGCCTGACGCGAAGCCTCACCCGTATCAGTACGTGGGTCTCGGCCGCCCGGAGGACTACAAGGACGGCATCGACCTCAAGGGCAAGTACGCGCTCATTTCGCGCGGCGAGATTTCGTTCGCGGAAAAGTTCCAGTACGCCCTTGACCACGGCGCGGAAGGCGTCATGGTGTTCAACAGCGATGGCGAAGAGGGGTACCGCGGCATGGCGGGCATCGACAAGTTCAAGACCTTCGGTGCGGCCCTCACGAACGAGCAGGGCCACCAGCTGATCGACGCCCTTAAAGCAGACCCGAACGCGACGGTCACCTTCACGGACCAGATCAAGCAGGATCCGGCTCCCGACGGTCTCGAGCCGAGTTCGTTTACCTCGTGGGGAACCCCGAACGACCTGTCATTCAAGCCGCAGCTCGCGGGTATCGGCGGCAACGTGTACTCGACCGTCGGCGAAAACGAGTACGAGAACATGAGCGGCACGTCGATGGCGACCCCGAATGTCGCGGGCCTCAGCGCGCTTCTCACGCAGAAGTTCGAGGAGCGCTTCCCGGACATCACGGGCAAGGAACGCGTTGAGCTCATCGAAACGTCACTCATGAACACCGCGAAGATCCTCGAAAACGAGGACGGCACCCCGTACCTCCCTCGCCAGATCGGTGCGGGTCTCGCGGAGGTCGATCGCGCGCTCGCAACTGACGTCACCGCTACCGTCGACGGCGAGGCAGCCGTCGCACTGAAGCAGATCAACGGGCCGACGACCTTCACGGTCACGCTCACGAACCGCGGCGATCAGGACCGCACGTTCAGCATCCCCGCACAAAAGGTGCTCGGGGAAACGAATGAGGCGGGAAAGCCCACTCTTGCCACGGTCTCGAATGAGAGCCTGGCGGCGTCGGCCTCGAACGTGACCGTGCCCGCGGGCGGAACCGCCACGGTGCAGTTCACCCTCACCCCGCACACCGCTGCGGGTAATCACTTCATCGAGGGCTGGGCCCAGTTCAAGGGCGAGAATGGCGCGCTTGACATTGCCGTTCCCTACCTCGGTTTCGTGGGTGACTGGAATGAGGAGAACATCATCCAGGAGCCGGGCAAGCCGTGGATCGAGGATGGCCCCGCCGACAACACGAACCTCGTGGGTTCCCTCGGTGAGGCCACAACCCAGCTCAACAACCCCGATGAGAAGCCGCTCGCGCTCTCCCCGAACGGCGACGGCGTTCTCGACACGGTGACCCCGGGCATGCTGCTCATGCGTAACGCGGATGAGGTCGAATACGAGATTCTCGACGCGAACGGCAAGGTTATCGCGAGCCTCGGCAAGGATGAGATGCTGCGACGCATGATCGGCTCGAAGGTGCCGACCGCGTTCGACGGCGACCTCACGTTCATGGGCCGTTCGTTCGACGGCACGCTGTGGGATAAGTCGACGGGTAAGCAAACGCCCTTTGCCGACGGCTCCTATACGTTCCGCCTCAAGGCACGCATCGCCGAGGGTTACGAGCCGCAGATCACGGACCTGCCGTTCACGGTGGACACCGCGGCACCCACGATCGACATTCTCGACAAGGAGCCGGGCCGCGTGCATTTCACGGCCGTCGATAATCAGGGCGGCACGGGCATCCTCGACGATCCGATCGTGCTCGACGCGAGCGGGGAGCAGCTTACGGTCGAAAAGCAGGCCGACGGCAGCTTCGTCGCCACGTTCGATCCGGCAACCCCGTACGTCACGGTGGGCGCCGTCGATCGCGGCTTCAACGAGGCCTCCACTATCGTCACGTTCAGCGATGCGCCTTTGTTCGTCAACGTGAACGGGCACAGCATCCCCGAGGGGGAGAGCGCGTACGTGGGTAAGGATTCCGACGGTGCCCTCGAAGTGTCGGGCGTTGTCCAGGGCGAGGTTTCCCGCGTCACCGTGAATGGTGAGGACGCGAAGATTACCGATGGCACGTTCGAGTACGTCGATAAGGCCTACAAGGGCCCGAACCCGTACACGCTCGAGGTCATCGCCTACGACGCTTCCGGCAAGGAGGTCGCACGGCGCACGATCACGGTCGAGCAGGACGCGCAAGCGCCCACCATCACGATCGACAAGAGCGCGCTCAACGACAATGGCAAGCTCGTTGTGGGCGAGGACGGCAGCTTCACGCTCTCCGGCACGATTACCGATGAGCGCGAGAATGCCAACCTGAAGGCGTGGATCTTCAACGAACCTGTCGAGGTCAAGCCGGATGGCACCTTCACGTACACCGAGAAGGTCGATCCGAGTGTTCCCGTCGTGACCGTGGTGGCGAGCGATGGCGCCACTGAGGGCACCCTCGATGTCGAGATCGAGGGCCGCGAGGCGCCCGCCCCCGAGGAGAAGCCCGAGGACAACGGCTTTGCTCGCCCGACCTACGACATCGAGACGTGCAATGCGGAAGAGAACTGGTGCGATATCAGCTCGAAGAGCGAGGGCGTAAGTGAGGATGGAAAGACTCTCCACCTCACCGGCAAGATCCAGGATCCCGTGAGCTCGATCGAATTCATCCCGACGTCGCGTGCGAAGGACGGCACGATCACGAGGAACGAGCCGATTGCCGCAACGATCGAGGGCGACACGTTCAGCGTTGACCTCCCGATCGACGTGGGAATCATCGATTTCCACCAGATCGTGAAGGACGACAAGGGTGAGGAGCAGTTCAGTGGCTCGTTCCGCCTATGGGTGGATATCAAGCCGCCGAGCCTCCACTTCACGGAGCCTGGCCTCGTGGGCGGCACGCTCTACACGAACACCGATGACGTCACCTTCAAGGGATCGATCAGCGATGACGGTTGGGGTCACTACCTTGCGATCAACAACGAGTACCTGACCGACTTCGTGCGGCACAACCACCCCGGTGAGGAGGTTAATCGCCAGGAGTTCGAGCACCTCGTCACCGTCCGCGACGGCGACAAGCTCCTCGTGTACTCGAACGACTCGATGGGCAATGAACTCGTTGCGATCATTCCCGTCGTTGTCGACAAAGAGGCTCCCACCGTTGGCATCGACACCGTCAAGGACATGGAGGTGATCCGCGACCAGCGCGAGCTCGAAGCGTGGGGCGAGGATCCAAACCTCGCCAACGTCGCGGTGAGCCTCAACGGGAAGGAGATCTACAACGAGGACACCGAGCTGACGAGCAAGGCCGCAACGATCGACGGCGTGCTCGCGCCGCCCGAGACGACCGACGGCGATAATGCTGGCGAGGTCGCCCCGAACAGCGTGAATGCTGAAGAGGCGGCTTCCGATGCAGGCGATAGGAGCGTGCCTGAGCCGACGACCGTCGTGGATGGCACCGAGACAAGCACCGCGCAAACCCGGCTCGGCACGAGAATCAAGACGGCCGATCTTCCGGTTGGTTTCTACACGGCAAGCGTGAAGGCGACGGATCTTGCCGGCAACGTCACGACGCACACCACGACGTTTATCGTCGACGACGATGCCGTGATCGAAGGACCCGACACGGTGGCCTTCGAGGTCGAGCACGGTGCGCTCGCTGACCAGGCAGCCGCCGCGAAGACGGTGCTCAGCCACTTCACGGTGACCGACGACGGCTCGGCGTTCAAGGACGGCGACACGACTCTCGCGCTCGCTCCCGGCACGGTTCTCGTGCCAGGCGAGCAGAAGGTCACGCTCGTCGCGACGGATGCCGACGGCCGCTCGGTTGTGCGAGTCGTGACGGTGACCATTACCGAGAAGCAGAAGGCGCCCGAGCCCAGCACTCCGGAGAACCCGGCGAACCCGGGCGATGACGCTCCCGAGCGCCCCGCGAACCCGGATACCGATGGCGGGAGGAACCCCGGTAAGCCGCCCGTGAAGGGTGGCAGCGAGGGTTCTCAGGCCCCGGGTAAGCCCGACGGTTCCTCGGCCGAAGGTCCGTCGAGGATTCCGTCGAAGGATGCCTCCTCTCATCGCGGTTCGCATATGCCGCGCACGGGTGCGGAGATCGCGGCTACCGCGGGTGTTGCGGCGCTCATCGTGCTCGGTGGCGTGGTGGCCGTCGTTGTTGCTCGCCGCAGAGGCGGCAAGTAGGGAGCAGCGAATGGAGAACAGGGCTGTGATGGTGTAAGGCCCTGATGTGGCTCGGAAACGGGCCGAGAAATGGTGGGGTGCTGGAGGCCGGCAAGCGTCGGACTCCGCACCCCACCTTTTTCCCTTTGAATTGCATAGGGGTTGTGGGGGTTATTCCGCCCCGCCCCTTTGGATTGCATAGGGGTTGTGGGGGTTATTTCGGTCTGGCCCGGTCCGCTCCGCCCCGTCCTGCTCCGGTCCGCCCCGGCCCACTCCGCACCGCCGGGTGGTTCAAACCCCCGTTAGCCCTATGCAATTCGAAGTTGTCGGTCGCCCAAACCCCCACAACCCCTATGCAATTCAAGGGGGGAGGGGTTGTGCCGCCCGACACACGCCACCTCGATCTGTACGCATGAACGCACTTTCACCGATGCTGTGCGGTAAAATTTGAGGGTTGAGAGTGGTCGAGACTCGCTCAGCGGCCCGCAAACGGCCCTGAGAGGCCACGGGCCCCCACGGTGGGCCTGGTCCCCTACACAGGGGTCGTCGTGGTTTACGGGCCCTCGATCCTCACACCCGGGCTCAACCGACCCGGCGTTGACCATCAAGGAGATTCCTTCGTGAGCGAAGCCCAGGAAAACGCACCGCATTACGACGCCTCGGACATCACCGTCCTCGAAGGCCTCGAGGCGGTTCGTAAACGCCCAGGCATGTACATCGGTTCGACTGGCGAGCGCGGCCTGCACCACCTCGTGTACGAAATCGTCGACAACTCGGTTGATGAGGCGCTCGCGGGCTACGCGAGTGAGATCACCGTGGACGTCCTCGAGGACGGCGGCGTGCGCGTGATCGACGATGGTCGCGGTATTCCCGTGGCGATGCACCCCACCGAGAAGAAGCCCGCCGTTGAGCTCGTGCTGACGGTGCTCCACGCGGGCGGCAAGTTCGGTGGCGGCGGCTACGCGGTCTCGGGCGGTCTGCACGGCGTGGGCTCGTCCGTCGTGAACGCGCTTTCGAAGCGCCTCGAGGTCGAAATTAAGCGTGACGGTTACGTGTGGCGCCAGCAGTACACGCACGGCGTGCCGAACGCCCCGCTCGAAAAGGGTGAGGAAACCACCGAGACCGGCACGAGCGTGACGTTCTGGGCCGACGGTGACATTTTCGAGACCACCGAGTACGAGTTCGAGACGCTGCGTAAGCGTTTCCAGCAGATGGCCTTCCTCAACAAGGGCCTCAAGATCACGCTCACCGATCACCGCCCGGTCGAGGATCCCGTTGACGATGATCTTCCCGATCTCGACAATCTCGACCAGGATGTCGACGAAAACGATGGCATCAACGATGCGGCGCGCCCCACCGAGGCTGGCGCCGACACCGCGGAGAAGCCCAAGACGAAGTCCGTGACGTTCCTGTACGAGCAGGGCCTTGAGGATTTCGTCAAGTACATCAACAAGCAGAAGCGTGCCGAGGTGATCCACCCGGAGATCATCAGCTTCGAGAGCGAAGACACCGACCACATGATCTCCGTGGAGATCGCGATGCAGTGGACCTCCGCGTATTCGGAATCGGTGCACACGTACGCGAACACGATTAACACGCACGAGGGTGGCACGCACGAAGAAGGCTTCCGCAGCGCGCTCACCGGCGTGATCAACCGCTACGCGCGAGCGAACAACCTCATGAAGGAAAAGGACGCGAACCTCACGGGCGAAGACATCCGCGAGGGCCTCACGGCCGTTGTGTCCGTCAAGCTCGGCGAGCCTCAGTTCGAGGGCCAGACGAAGACCAAGCTCGGTAACACGATCGCGCGCACGTTCGTGTCGAAGGTGATGACCGACAAGCTCGCGGACTGGGCGTCGGCCCACCCGAATGAGATGAAGACGATCGTCACGAAGGCGCAGTCGGCGGCCGCGGCCCGCGAGGCAGCCCGCAAGGCGCGCGATGCGACCCGCCGCAAGTCGCCGCTTGAAACGGGCGGGATGCCCGGCAAGCTTCGCGACTGCTCGAGCCGCAACCCCGCGATCAGCGAAATCTTTATCGTCGAGGGTGACTCGGCAGGCGGTTCGGCGGTTTCGGGCCGCGACCCGAAGACCCAGGCGATCCTCCCGATCCGCGGCAAGATCCTTAATGTCGAAAAGGCGCGGCTTGATCGCGCTCTCGACAACGCGGAGGTGCGTTCGCTCATTACGGCGTTCGGCACGGGCATTGGTGAGGATTTCGATCCCACGAAGCTGCGCTACCACAAGATCATCCTCATGGCGGATGCCGACGTTGACGGCCAGCACATTTGCACGCTTCTGCTCACGCTGCTGTTCCGGTACATGCGCCCGCTCATCGAGCTCGGGCACGTCTTCATCGCGATGCCGCCGCTGTACCGCCTCAAGTGGACGAACGCGCCACACGAGTACGTGTTCAGCGATGCGGAGCGCGACCGCAAGCTCGAAGAGGGCCGCGCGGCCGGTAAGCGCATCCCGAAGGACAACGGCATCCAGCGCTACAAGGGTCTCGGCGAGATGGACTGGCGCGAGCTGCAAACCACCACGATGGACCGGGACCTTCGCACCCTCAAGCAGGTGACGATGGACGAGGCCGCCGACGCCGACGCGGTGTTCAGCGTGCTTATGGGTGACGACGTCGATGCGCGTCGCCGGTTCATTCAGGAAAACGCGAAGGACGTGCGCTTCCTCGATATCTAAACCGGTGCCCCGAGGGGTAAGCAGCGGTTATTGAGAGAGCATTCACGCGAGGAAGAGTAGGGGAGAAGGACATGAGCGACGAGAACATCGAGGACCAGGGCCCGAAGAGCGCCGAGGATCTCGAACACGCGATCCCGCAGGGCCTCACCACCACCGTCGACGCGATCGACGAGGATGAGGGCGATCAGATCTTCCAGGTTGATCTGAACAAGGAGATGCAAAAGAGCTACCTCGATTACGCGATGAGCGTGATCGTGGGGCGTGCACTTCCCGATGTGCGCGACGGCCTCAAACCCGTGCACCGCCGCATTGTGTACGGCATGTACGACGGCGGCTACCGCCCCGAGCGTTCCTTCAGCAAGTGCGCGAAGGTCGTTGGCGAGGTTATGGGTAATTACCACCCGCACGGCGACTCCGCGATCTATGACGCGATGGTGCGCCTCGTGCAGCCGTGGAACATGCGCTATCCGCTCATCCTTGGCCAGGGTAACTTTGGCTCCGCGGGTGACGACGGCGCCGCCGCCTCGAGGTACACCGAGTGCAAGATGTCGCCGCTCGCCCTCGAGCTCGTGCGCGACATCAACGAAGACACCGTCGACATGACGGGCAACTACGACAACACCGTCGACGAGCCCGTGATTTTGCCGGCGCGTTTCCCGAACCTTCTCGTGAACGGCTCGGCCGGTATCGCCGTGGGTATGGCCACGAACATCCCGCCGCACAACCTGCGCGAGGTGGCCTCTGCCGTTCAGTGGCTGCTCACGAATCCTGAGGCCACGAAGGAAGAGCTTCTCGAGGCGTGTATCGAGCGTATCCAGGGCCCCGATTTCCCGAATGGCGCGACGATCACGGGTCGTAAGGGGATCGAGGAGGCGTACCGCACGGGTCGCGGCTCGATCACGCAGCGTGCCGTCGTCAAGACCGAGGAGATCAACGGGCGTCTCGCGCTCGTCGTGACCGAGCTTCCCTACCAGGTCAATCCCGACAACCTCGCGCGCAAGATTGCGGAGCTCGTCAAGGCCGGCCGCCTCCAGGGCATCGCCGACATCACCGATGAAACCTCCGGTAAGACCGGCCAGCGCCTCGTGCTCACCCTTAAGCGTGATGCTGTGGCGAAGGTTGTGCTCAACAACCTGTATAAGCAGACGCAGCTTCAGGAGAACTTCTCCGCGAACATGCTCGCGATCGTCAACGACGTGCCGCGAACCCTCTCGATCGACTCGTTCGTGCGTGAGTGGACGAAGCACCAGATCGACGTCATCGTGCGCCGCACCCGCTTCCGCCTGCGCAAGGCGGAAGAGCAGATCCACATCTACCGCGGTTACCTCAAGGCGCTCGATGCCCTCGACGAGGTCATCGCGACCATTCGCCGCTCGCCTGACGTGGACGAGGCTCGTACGGCCCTTATCGCGCTTCTGGACATCGACGAGATCCAGGCGAATGCGATCCTTGCGCTTCAGCTTCGTCGACTGGCTGCCCTCGAGCGTCAGAAGATCACGGAGGAGCACGATCGTCTCGCCGCGCTCATCCTCGAGTACGAAGAGATCCTTGGCAGCGAGCAGCGCCAGCGCGAAATCGTGAGCGAGGAGCTTGAGGCGATCGTCGAGAAGTACGGCGATGAGCGCCGCACCCAGATCGTGCCGTTCGATGGCGATGTGTCCGTTGAGGATCTCATCCCCGAAGAGGACATGGTCGTCACTATCACGCGCGGCGGCTGGGTCAAGCGGACCAAGACCGACGAATACCGTGCGCAAAAGCGTGGCGGCAAGGGCGTGCGCGGTGCGAGCCTGCGCGAGAACGACGTCGTGGATCACTTCTTCACGACCACGACCCACAAGTGGTTGTTGTTCTTCACGAACTTCGGCCGCGTGTACCGCATCAAGGGCTACGAGCTTCCCGAGGCGCCGCGCGACTCGAAGGGCCAGCACATCGCGAACCTTCTCGAATTCCAGCCTGATGAGACGATCCGCTCCGTGCTCGTGATCGGCGGCTACGACGAAGCCGAATATCTCGTGCTCGCCACGAAGCACGGCATCGTGAAGAAGACCGCGATGAGCGCGTTTGATTCGAACCGCAGCGCCGGCCTGATCGCGATCAACCTGCGTGAGTTTGAGGGGCCCGACGGTTCCCTCGTCACCGATGAGCTTGTGGCGGCTCGCGCGGTCAACAGTGACGATCACCTGTTGCTCGTCTCGAAGAACGGCCAGAGCGTGCGGTTCCCCGCTTCCGACGACGTTTTGCGCCCGATGGGCCGCGTCACGGGCGGCGTGACCGGCATGAAGTTCCGTGGCGATGATGAGCTTCTCGCGATGGATGTCGCTCACCCCGACACGTTCGTGTTTACCGTGACCGATTCCGGTTTCGCGAAGCGTTCCTCGATCGACGAGTACCGCGTGCAGGGCCGCGGTGGCCTTGGCATTAAGGTGGCGAAGCTCCCCAACGACCGCGGTCACCTCGTGGGCGCCGCGATCGTTGAAGAAACCGATGAAGTATTCGTGCTCATGGAGAAGGGCAAGGTCGTGCGGTCCTCCGTCGCGGGCGTGCCGTCCAAGGGCCGTGACACCATGGGCGTTGTCTTCGCAAAGCCCGACCAGAAAGACTCGATCATCCTCGTCAACGTGTTCAAGGAAAGTGAGCCGGATGACGACGAGGCCGACGAAGCTGGCAGTGATGATGCCGGCGATGCCGTAGTCTCGGACTGATCGAATGAGCGAGGAGAACACCGTGAGTTCCACTAGCGACGATAAGACCCAGCCGATCGCGAAGCAGGGCGGGCTCGAACAGAGCGCCGAGTCCCGCAATGCCACCGACGCGCTTTCGGAGGGCGTCACGAGCCGCATCGACGCGATCAAGAGCGGCGAAGGCGAAGCGCCGAAGTCGACCTCTCGCACCAAGAAGAATGCCCAGGCACCCGGTGCCCAGGAGGCACACGTAGGTGGCGGGCAGAGCTATGGCGGAAAATCCGCCGGCCAGAACCGTGGCGCGAACCCCGGTCAGCCGAACGGTGCGCCGATGGGCGCCCAGCCGGCGCCGCGTAGCCGCACGACCCACCAGCCTGCCGGCCGACCCGTTCCCGGCGCCCATGACGCCGCGCAGGCGCAAGAGGTGCCGCGCCAGGGAGGTCGCCGCGTTAAGCTCACGCTTTCGCAGCTTGATCCGTGGAGCGTCATGAAGCTGTCGTTCCTCGTGGCGATTGCGTTCGGTATTGCGCTCGTGGTCGCGGTGGCTCTTCTGTGGCAGATCGTCGATGCGATCGGCTTGTGGGATCAGATCAACCAGATCGGTACTGACTTCAACAGCGGCAAGCCGCTGCCGTTCTTGGAGTACTTCGAGTTCTCCAAGATGCTTTCGTACTCGGTGATCGTGGCCGTCCTCAACGTCATCCTCATTACCGCGCTCGGTACGCTGTTTGCGTTTCTGTACAACATCGTGGCCTCGCTGCTCGGCGGCTTGAAGGTCACGCTGACGGATAATTAATTCCTGTCGTGAGGAAAGGGCCAGGCTTTTCGGAGCCTGGCCCTTTTGCAATGGGTCGCGCGGATCGCCCTCGCGTACCTGCTGTTTTTGCGGCGCCTGGATGATCTTCAGGACAATGCCGAGCGGAAAGCACGCTTCACTGATAGTCCAATCGAGCTTAGGTACCGAGAACACGGTCTACGAAGGCGACCGGATGGAGTTTCCGGATCCACGTGGCGGGAAGTTCAGTTACATCGTTACTCGGGTGGTCGCTAACGATTTACCTGGCGGTCCTGATTGAGGCGCATGGCCATGTCTGTCCCTAAGCCTGTCGAGGGAAGGCTACGCTTCGTCGTCGAGCTTGAGGAGTTTGTTGTACTGTTCGTCGCTAATGAGCTTGTTTCGATGTGCTCTCACGACATCGTCCCAGGTTCCGGGAGGGTTGGGGCCGCCATCGTCGAAAATGTGCTCAGGTTCGGGCTCTGGCAGGTACTCCCATCGCGAGAGTTCATCCATGAGCTGTCCTTCGCTGATGTATCCGAGGTGGTAGCGCTGGGCGATTTCGTAAGGGTCAGCTCCGCTGAAGCCCTTGGTGGCTTGTGGCGCCCGCGATGCGTGTGCAAGACGGGTCGACACTGATGGCTGCGCCATTTGGGCTGCTGCTGCCATATCGACTTGTCTCACGCCGTCTTGTGCAGCTTGGATGAGGGCGCGTTGAAGGTCGAGTTCTGCGATGTCGCGCGCGATGCGCGCTCGTCTAATTCTCTGACGAGCATTCATGAAACCCACCCCCAATATAGGTTTGTCTATATTTTAGGAGACGGCTGGCGCACGCGCAAGGATTTCGGTGGCGTCGATGTGCCGGTTGGAGGGACAAGACGCTCGTGCGGGACGTGAAGCTGGTGATGTTAGAGATTTAGCTGCGCTTGGCGAGTGGCTTAGTAGTGGCCAGCGGCCACATCGGCAACTTTGGCGAGCGCACTGCGTTCCTCCCCACCGGGTCCATTTGCTCTTGGGGGTCCGTCGGATCCTCTCGGCGTGGTGGTTAGTCCAGCCCGCGAGCTTCGCGCTCGTCGAGGATTGCTTCGTACAGCTCTTCGCTGAGGTAGCCGTACGAAAGAGCTTCCTCCACTTCGGCCCAGGTTCCTGGTGGAGGAAGGGGACCGTCATCGAAAATATCCGACGGTTGCGGGAACGGGGTGAAGTTCCACGCCACGAGTTGGGATTTGAGGTCTTCGCTGGAGATTTGACCGGCGGCGTAACGTTCGCAGATTTCCAGCGGCGATGCGCCGGCGAAACCGCCGGGTGGGAACGCGATGTCGCGCATCTGCTTGAGGTGCTGCGAGACGGCCGATTGCGACATGCGGGCTGCGCGCGCAATCTCCGCCTGGGTCTTCCCCTGCGATTTAGCGATGAGCACACTTCGCTTGAAGTCGAGATCGGCTAGGTGCTGCATGCCCCGGGCGCGTGCAACGGATTCGAGTACTGATGGCATGCCCCACCTCCGAAATATTAGTGTACTTATATCTTGGTGTTAGGCTGCCCCTTTGTCAAGCGCTCGTGCTTCATCAGGTGGACGGGGTACGTATGTAGTGGGCAAGAAAATGAACAGTGTCTTCGCAGTAACTTCGAATTCTTCAGCCGAAACCGACAAACCGTCGAAGGATCTCTTCAAAATCGCCTACCCAGCCCATTTTCGAGCATCGCGTGGCGCTCGGGCGCGGCATTGATATGTTGAACGACCTCAGTGCCGAAGACCCCCACGACGCGCTCACACTTGGCGACCTGCTAAGCAAGGCAAGCGTCGGGCCTGCTTGGCCGTACCAGCCTCCCCCTCGTCGTCGCCCGCGCCGATCTGCTCGAGGATGTCGCCGGAGATGACTGGTAGGTGGACGTCATCCTCCCAATGCTCGAACTCGGCCGAGTGCGCCTGCGTGACCTCGCGGGGTTTTCCGTGTTTGACGGCGGGAGCCGAATCCTCCGTGTTATCCGCGCGAACGCTGATCCTGAACGTAAACGCGCCTGACCGTCGGTGCCCCGTCGGTCGCGTCGTGTGGCATGCCCTACACGTGCCACTAAGCGTTTGTGTGAGGGGCCTGAACTGGGTTAGAGTGTTTCTTCGTTGGAGTTGCGCAAGTTGCTCCAGGAGGGCCTATAGCTCAGTCGGTTAGAGCGCTGTCCTGATAAGACAGAGGTCGCTGGTTCAAGTCCAGCTAGGCCCACTCAACGAACGGAGGCACCGTGAAGTATCTACGCGCACTTCTCATGCTCATCGCCTCCACCGCCGTTGGCCTCTTCGCCTGGCGGAAAGTTGAAGAAAAACAGTTGAGGGATGATCTTTGGCAAGACGCCGAGGAGCAGACCCGCTGACATACCGGGGGCTATGGCGCAATTGGTAGCGCACCTGCTTTGCAAGCAGGGGGTTACGGGTTCGAGTCCCGTTAGCTCCACAAATAAAACCCCAGGAAGGCCTAGAGCCGGCCTGGGGTTTCTTCATGCCTTGATACGCGTGACCGGTGGTGCCAAACCGAGGTGGTAAATCCTCGGAAATTGGGTGGCAAATCCCCGTATAGAGAGTGGCGAATCCCCGGAAATAGGTTGGCAAATCCTCGCTTTTTCTGCATGGAGGCGCATAGAATAGGCGCATGAACTCGGTAAACACCCACATTCCCCGGCACGCGGTGTCGATTGCGCGGGAGATCCTCGAGGACTCGCCTCTGCTCGTTGTGCAGGGTGCGCGTCAGGTGGGGAAATCAACGCTCGTGGGGCAGGCTGTTGATCCACAACGCGCTCATATGGTCACCCTCGATGATCCACTTGAGCGAGCGTTCGCGGAAGCGGACCCGGCAGCGTTTTTACAACAGGCGCAAGGTAAGACCCTTGTAGTCGATGAGGCGCAGCGCGTTCCGGCGCTCGCACTTGAGTTGAAACGCACGATCGATGCCGACCGGCGCCCGGGACGATTCGCGATCACCGGGTCGTCCGATTTGCTGCGCACCCCTGGTGTCTCTGATTCTCTCGCGGGTCGCGCGGAGTTTCTTCGCGTGTATCCGCTTACGCCGGGCGAAATTATGGAACGGCCAGAGCCCGAGGATTGGGTCTCGTGGATTCTTGATGACGCGGCGGGAGCAAATGCCGGCAACGTCTCGTACTCCGGGGGCGATGAGCTTCGAGGCATGGTCCTCGCTGGTGGCTACCCGGTTCCCGTGCAGCGTGAAGGGGAGCGTCGCAAAGCGCGGTGGTTCGATTCGTATGTCACTTCGCTTGTCGAGCATGATGCACCTCAGCTCGCTGGAGGCCAGTTCCCTTCCCAGTTGCGAGCACTCTTGCGGCACGTCGCGGAGCAGGGGCAATCGGAACTCGTGAAGGCGAAAACCGCACGGGCTTTCGGAATCGGCGAGACGGCACTTGGGGAATATCTGGCACTCGTTGAACGCATGTACCTTCTTGATGTCACGCCCGGCTGGGGGGTGGGTTTCACGAATCGCGTGGTCAAGCGCCCGAAGATCGCCGTGGCCGATTCCGGTCTTGCTGCCTTCTTGTCTGGCCTCACGCCCGAAAAGGCGCGCGTCGCGGGCGGCGCGGAGCTTTTTGGGGCCACGCTTGAATCTTTCGTAGGGACGCAGCTTCGAGCGCAATCGACCTGGTCACGGGAGCGATTCAGCCTCCACCACTATCGCGAACGGGATAAGGAGATCGACATTGTTGTTGAACTTGCCGATTCTCGGTTGATTCTTATCGAAGTGAAGGCGGCGGAAACCGTGACGGAACGCGCGTGGAAAAACCTTGATGTGGGATCAGCTCCCTTCAAGGATCGAGTCGCGGCGCGCGTGGTGCTGTACTCGGGAACGCGCGCAGTCACCATGAAAAACGGAGGAGTCCCCCTCCACGTTCTGCCGGTTTCGAGTCTTTGGCAGCATCCTTAAAACAGCCCATTTCGCCACGAGAAGCCCCTACATAGGATTACCCCATGATTACGAATCAGAACGACGAGCAGCGGAGCGCAACCGCAGCCGCCCCGGAGCCGACGTTTTCGCGCTTTGATATGGGGAACTCGCGCGTGAATCTCGACCGTGCGACCGGTATCGCCGCGGAGCTTGAAGACAAAGCCCTGGCGCATAAGCTGACCAACGGTCGCTAAGGTACGCCAGGGCTTTTGCACCGCAGCATCAGGCGGGATGCATCTCAATTAGAAGTAGGTCACGCACCACGGCTCACGGCGGCGCTGCAGGAGAATGCCGAGCTTGTCGACCGCGTCCTCGTCACCGCGCACCCAACCCACCGTTTCGAGGGCCTGGATGTTGACGCCGCCGAGGAGAGTCGAGCCGAGAGCCGGAACATCGATCTCGACCTGCGGCTCGCCCTCGTAAGGCTCGCACGTGCCCTTGCCGTCCTTCACGGTGAGGCGCCAGGTGCCGTCGGCAAACCCCATCGAGTCCACCACGCGGAAGGTGACGTCGCCCTCGGTGTAGTAGTTGCGGGCCTCGAGCAGCGCCTTCGGATCGATCACGCGCAGCCACAGGAAGTCGTTGTGCTCGTTGATCTGGTAGCGGCGGCGATCGGCGAGGGCCCAGGGGAGGTGCTCGTCGTTGCGGGCGTTGTTGAAGCGCACGCGGCGCACGAGGTCGAGCGAGCCGAGGAACGCCCACATCGCGATGCTCGCGTCGGTGTTGCAGGGCACGAAGTCGATCACGTCGAGGGCGCCGCCGCGGCTTTCAAGGCGCCACGTCGCGTAGCCGTCGAGCTCACCTTTCTCGTTCCAGTGGCCGATCGCGCGGGTCTTGTTGTTGGGCTCGCGCGTGGGCTTGTCGATCGAGCCGTTGCGGATCTCCATTTCGGGCGCGCAGCGATTGATTGAACCGGTTTGGCGCGCGTGGAACTTGTCGAACACGAAGCGGGAGGCTTCGGCGAGCTGCGTGACGTCGATGTATTCACACGTGCCGGTGATGGGCGCGGAAACGCTGAAGCCCGAGCCGGCATGCAGTTCAACCGACGTGCTGAAGATTGCGGGGCCGAAGCCGAAGCGCCCGTAGATCGCGGCTTCGGTCGCGGTGAGGGCGGCAACGGCGAGGCCCTTCTTCTTCGCCTCGGCGAGCGACTCGGTCATGAGGGTCGTCGCGATGCCCTGGCGGCGGTGGGAGGCGAGCACGGTGACTTCGCTGATCTGGTGGCAGTCGATGACCTTGCCGCCCACGTTGAGTTCGCCCGTGTAATCCATGAAGGTCGCAACGGGAACATCCTTGCCGAGACCGTACTTGCGGCGGTCGTCGTCGAGAACCGTGCGGGCGGTCGCCTTGCGTTCCGCGTCGATTTTCAGCTGGTGTTCGAGGAACTTCTGCGAGGGGTAGGGGTCGTGGAATCCCTGCTGGACGGCGGTGAGCCAGGCGGGATACCAGGGGTGGTCGTCGGGATTCGAGCTCGTGACGTGATGGGTTTCATACTTGAGATTCACGCGAGTGACACTAGCAAAGTAGGGTTTGGAGGATCTGAGGCCAAAAACGGGAGGTGTCATGGCTGCTTTAGTTTTTGATTCCGTCTCATTCTCGTTTTCCTCGCGTCCGCTTCTTGAGCGCGTGAGCTTTCGCGTGGGTTCGGGGGAGCGCGCGTGCCTCGTGGGTCCGAACGGGTGCGGCAAAACGACCCTTCTTCGGCTCGCACTCGGGGAACTATCGCCCGAAGGTGGTGCGGTCACGTGGGAAGGAATGGGGTCCGACGCTTGCCAGCCTCCGTCGGCAGAAAACTTCACGGGGCGCGTAAGCGAGTATTTCGATGAGGCACTCGCGCCCGTTCGTGCCCTTTCTGCGAGATTCGAGCAAGTTACAGCGCACATGGCGGAAGCTGCGGGTGAAAGCTCCGGTGACGTGCGCGAATATGACGCGCTGCTCGCGGAAATGACCGCGCGCGAAGTGTGGTCGCTTGAGTCACGCATCGATGAAGTGCTTGCGGGGCTCGGCCTTCCGATGCTCGCTGGGGAGGGCCGCGAACGTGAAGTGGTAACACTTTCCCCCGGTCAGCGCGGGAAGCTCCCGCTCGCGGCGATGCTCATCGCGCGACCCGAGGCGCTCATTCTCGACGAGCCCACGAACCATCTCGACGCGGAGGGCGTGGCTTTTCTCGCGCGCACCGTGCGCCAGTGGGAGGGGCCTGTTCTTATAGCGAGCCATGACCGCGCGTTCATCGAGGACACTGCGACGGCGATTTATGACCTCGACGTTGCGACGTGGCAGGCGCTCGCGACGGCCGAGGGGCACGAGCTTCACGGCGTGTATCGAACCTCGGGCTCGTATTCGAAGTTCCTGGAGGCGAAGCACAAGGCCCGCGAGGCACATGCGCAGATTCACGCGGCGCAGCAAAGCGAAAAGCGAGAGATTGGCGAGCACCGGCACGCGGCGGGGGCGATCGCGAGCGGAGGGGTGCGTCTTGCAGAGGCGAGCGGTAAGGCAAAGAAGTTCTTTGCCGATCGCGCGCAAGCCACCTCAACTCGGCGCACGCGCAACGACGACATGAGACTTGAGGCGCTTGAGGAGCGAGAGGTGCGTCGGCCCCGTTCTTACGACTTGACGTTCCCGCTCGCGCCCACGCAGAACGCCGCTGGCCTTGCCCTTTCCACACGCGCCGCCGCCGTTGAAGGCCGCTTGGCGCCGCTCACCCTCGACTTGTCTCGCGGCGAGCACTTGCTCGTCACGGGCGGTAACGGCGCCGGCAAATCAACGCTCCTCACCTGGATTGCCACGGGCGAGCCGCCTGCGAGCGCGAGTGCACACGGTTCCGTGTCGTGTGATCGGCCCGTGGGATTCGTGCCGCAACGCCTGCCGCGCATGGGCGATCCAGGCTTCACGCGCGAGGTGTGGACCGAGGGGATCGGGGAGCGCGGATCGGGAATGCTGCACCCCTCCATGTGGCGCACGCGCGTCAACGAGCTCTCCGCCGGAAATCAACGCCGTGCGCAGCTTGCCCTCGCGCTTCACGAGGCGCCGTCGTTCCTCGTGATCGACGAGCCCACAAACTACCTCGACCTCGACACCATTGAAGCGCTCGAGCGAGCCTTGAGCGAATGGACGGGGACGCTCATCATCGCGAGCCACGACCGCTGGCTCATCGACCATTGGGAGGGGCGGCGCCTCGAGCTTCACTCTGCGCAAGCATGAGTCTGAGGACGCCCGACCCGATGCCGCCTTCGTTGGCCTCGCGCGTTTTCAGCCTCGAGCTAAGATCCACGCGCTAGGGCCGCCAGAAGCTCTTCACGTTCGCTTTCGTGGCGATTTGGTAGTCGATGAACTTTGCGAGCAGCTTGTAATCGAAAGGTTTATTCCACGGCTGGCGGGCGAGCATTGCGGTGCGGTCGGTGTCGCGCTTTTCCATGAACTCTTCGAAGTGTTCCATCGTGGCTTTTTCGGGGGAGACCGACATGTGCAGTTTTGCTGCCGAGAATCCCACGATGAACGTGCCGTGATGCGTGAACATGGGCGTGCTCCACGCGATTCGCCTCTCGAGCTCGGGGTAGGTGTTCTCAACCCAGTCGAGCACTTCGACCATGCGATCGCGCTTAGGACCCTCGGGCACCGTCTCGAGGAATTCCGTCAAGGTTGTGATCGCCATGCCTCCACCCTAGTGGGGGACGCAGTATCGACGTGCCACACCGTTGCGCCTCTTGCGATCGGCAACACGCGTGGCTCGGCCCCGCCACGTGAGGGAGTGCCGCGCATGTGCGCGCCGCAGGGCCTGACGGTTCCTTACCTGCTATGGCCTAAGGGCCCTGAAGTCTCGCTGACCTGGGCGTACTGTTAATGACAGCATTATTCTTTACGGCGCGGCTGCCCGGTCGCGGGTCATCAGCGCCTTGCCTAGAGAGTTGGAGCCTTGAAGAGCGAACTTCGCGCCCACCCTGGGGCGCCTTTTGTGGCAGCGTGTCTAACTTTGTTGTTGATGTTGGCGGGGATGGTGAGCTTTCCGTCGGCGGCGGTGGGGGAGCCGCAAGCCGTGAACCGGCAAGTATTGAAGTGTTATGTGGAGGGGCGCTCCCACATGTGCGAGGAGGGGCAGCTCCGGGCGCTAGTGGAAGAAGCGGGCACGATCCCGTCGCGGATTGAGATCGGCAATGGCGCTGACGTTGAACTATCGAAGACGCTCGTGATCCCGGCGGGGGCGGACATCGAGTTTGTGAATACTCTTCGGCTCCCCTTCGGTGATTCGAGAATCATCCGTGCCGATGGGTCTTTCACCGGCAGCCTTATTAGGGTGGAAAAGGGCGCGAAGCTCACGCTTTCGCAAGATCCGAGTAGCAACGATGAGCGACTCATTATCGACTCGCGTGCCCAGTATGAACACGTGGTCAAAGGCTCGTCGTTCGCCCCTACTGTGGATGTGCGCGGCGAACTTGTGATGAACGAAGGAAGCATCACGGGGGCGCGAAAGCTTACGGGGAGTTATGAAGGCGCGGTCACCGTCACGGGTGAAGACGCGAAATTTACCCTCAACGGTGGTTCGGTCACGGACAACCAGCGAAAACTCGGTTCCGCATCCTCCACGCAGTACGGTGCCGCGAACGTGGCACTTTACAAGGGCGCGACGATGGTCATGAACGGGGGAGAGATCTCCAAGGGCCGAACGGAAACCTCTGACGCCTACGGCGAAACGGGTGGCATCGGCGTTTTCGATGGCGCTCACCTGACCGTGAACGGCGGGAAAATTACTGACAATCACGGCTGGGTTGGCAATATCAACGCCTTCAATTGGCAGCAGTCCGTGTGCTCTAAGGAGGACACTGCGGCAACGCGCGCACGCGTCGATATTAATGGCGGTGAAATCTCCAACGGCAGCGCCGCGTTCGGTGGCGGCGGCATCAATGTCTTTGGCAACGCCGACGTCACGATGAATGGTGGCACCATCAAAGATAACTACGCATCGAACGGTGGCGGCGTAAACGCCATGGATTTGTATGTGTGGGGAGCGAGCGGTACCTGGGCTGAAGTTGCTGGTGACGGAAAAGCTTGCGGTTTTACTCCCGAGGAATGGACGAAGGTCTCACCGGGCAGCTTCACGATGAACGGCGGCTCAATCACGGGCAATACTGCCTCTCGTACCGGGGGCGGCATCAACGTGGTGTCAAACGGCGTGCACGTGAACGCGGGCCTCATCGAAGGCAATGAGGCAAGGCAGCAGGGCGGTGGCGTCTACATTGCGACCAAGTCGTATGCCGCTCATTTCAAGGACGCTCTTATCACCGAGAACGAGGCAACTTCGGATAGGGGAGTGGCCTTTGGCGGCGGTATTTGGCTTTGCCCAACCGGCAATCTGACGATGCACGTGACGAACGGCGCCGCGGTGTTTGAGAACATTGCGAGCCGGGAGCGAGCCAGTGACCAATGGGGCGATGACATTGCCCATGACAACTACGGGACCGCAAGCAAGGCCGGTGTGCGCTTGGATTCGCGCATGCTTGGTGGCGGAATTCCCGCGTACTACAAGGATGGTTCGTACTCGTCCGATCGCTTCGATCCCGAGAACCCCGGGAAGAAGCAGGTGTTTGACGGGACCGCGCGGGATTCTGATGATTCGAGCGACTACCGAACGTCGATCTCGAACGAAGGTTTGAAGACAGTCGCGAACGCTCAAGCGAAGGATGCCGCACGGTCGTGGGCGCGACTCACCATTTCGAAGAATAAGGCTCCACGCGGGGGCGGAATCGGGTCAAACGGTGGCGTGGTTTTCGGCACCCCGGAATCCACCACTATTGAGGTGAAGAAAGAGTGGAAGGGGTCCGACGGTAGCCAGCTTGCGAGTGAGTCTACGGTTCCGGTCAAGGTCCAGCTTTGGGCTTCGGTTGATGGCGAGAAGTTCCCCGTGGGCCACCCCGTCACGTTGAACGGCGAGAACGAGTGGAAGTACACGTTCACGGATCTGCCGAAGTCAAAGACCGTTGACGGTGAGCAAGTTCCCGTCTCGTACACCGTTGAGGAAGTAGCGGTTGAGGGCTTCACCTCGAAGGTGACTGGTGACGCTGAGAAGGGCTTCACGATCACGAATACGCAGACTCCGCCGACACCGCCCACGACCGAGGTCTCGGTGAACAAGGTTTGGAAGTCGTTTGATGGTGAGGATCTTGATCCGGTGTTGACGATGCCGGTGAAGGTTCAGTTGACGAAGACCGTTGACGGGAAGACAAGCCCCGTTGGCGAGCCGGTCGAGTTGAATGCCGAAAGCGGGTGGACGCATACGTTCAAGGATTTGCCTGAGTGGCAGCTTGTGGACGGTAAGAAGGTTGACATCGCCTACTCGGTTGAGGAGCTTGAGGTCGACGGTTTCACGTCGAAGGTGACTGGTGACGCTGAGAAGGGCTTCACGATCACGAACACTCAGACACCGCCGCCCGTCACGTCGGTTGATGCGACGAAGGTGTGGAAGTCCGCCGATGGCAGTGTGCTTGATGCGGATTCCACGGTGCCGGTGAAGGTGCAGCTCTTGGAGTCGACTGTCGGTGAGAAGTCGCCGGTGGGTGATCCTGTTGAGCTGAATGCGGAGAACGGCTGGAAGTATTCGTTTAACGATCTTCCGCAGTGGAAGCTTGTTGACGGCAAGAAGGTTGATGTCACTTATTCGGTTGAAGAGCTGAATGTTGAGGGCTTCACCTCGAAGGTGATGGGCGATGCGGCAAGTGGTTTCACGATCACGAATACGCAGACCCCGCCTCCGTCGACCCCTCCCACACCACCGTCGACGCCTCCCACACCACCGGTCACGCCGCCGGAGCCGCCGTCAACACCGCCCGCGCAGGCAACGCCCGGGGAGCCTCGTCTGCCACTGCCTCGCACGGGTGTTGAGGTAGGCGTAGTCGCGGCCCTGGCATTGGTCTTCATGGGAATCGGCGTGGTGCTGGTCGAGCGTCGGAAGGCTTAAAACCAGTGGGTGTATAGCGTTCTGAACGCACGTGGCTCCCGGAACTCACATGAGTCCCGGGGGCCATTTGCGTATTTTCCCTGGGACGTGTCGCGCTTGGCTGGAGTGGCGCAATTGCGAGCGGCGAAATCCTTTACGGTAGGTGTTGTGCCGGATAGTGAGGCGATGCCTCGGCATCGAGCGTGCGACTCCCACCACCGTCGAGGCTCTCCTCGAGTACACGTGGCTTGGGCGGACCGGACCGCCACCAGCAGGTACTGCAAAAGTAGAATATGTTTGCGGCGCGCTCCTACGGCGTTATAGGCTCACCTCGAGCGTTTCATATGAGTAACATTCGTTATTGAGTTGCGGGCGACGTTTTGCGATGTACTTCTGCGTGCTCGTTCTTGCTTCTCGTTACGGAGCCAATCTCATGCTCTTAAATCCCTTGAGAAATCACGAGAGGACCCCTCACTCATGGTTGAACGAAAGTCGCACGAGGCTTTTTATCGCAAGCCCTTGCGTATTGGATCAGCTGCTCTGACCCTGGCTCTGGTGACCAGCATGGCGCCGAGCTTCACCGCTAGCGGTCTCGACCGTGCCATGGCCGCACAGCCGGCTCAGACTGCACCGAGCTTCGCCCCGATGGCCAATGAGCCTGCACAGGACCAGATCATTGATGCTGACATGATCGAAAGCGGTCGCGTCACCAAGGCTGCCAACCTTACCGACGCTCACGGTGTTGGCAAGGGTCTCATCTCGGGTCACGTTTACCTGACCAGCCCCAAGGGCAACCCTGGCTCGACCATCGACAACGGCAACATCCCGATGGATGGCGTCACGGTCTACGCGCAGTTCCGCGACAAGGACGGCTCCTACTCGCCGATCTTCAGTGCGAAGACCCACACCCTCCCCGGTGTTGTCGGCGGTAACGGCGGTAAGGGCACCTTCGCTTTCGGTACGGGCAATAAGGGCATCACCTGGACCGATAAGTTCGGCAAAGAGCACACCTGGGCCGCACGTACTGACCAGAAGCACCGCATCTGGGTTGAGCCTTTCACCAACAAACGCGGCAACCGTGTCGAGATGTTCCGCCAGGCCAACGGTTTCGTGCCCGGTTCTTTCAATGGTTTGGTGGAAGCCCCGCTCGGCTCGTTTGCTGCGGCTGACGGCAACATCCAGCTGATGGCGGCGTTCCTGCAGGAAGCCGCTCCGAGCCACGAAAACTCGTATATGGTCGCCCGTGATGAAACCGGAGCCGCGAAAATCGAGCATGACTCGAACGGGTTCATCGATGGTCAAAATCCGTGGAACTCTGTTTCAGGTCGCGTGTGGCTCGAAACGGGTGGCCTGGACAAGGGCATTGTGGCCACGGGACCGAGCAAGAACACTGCCGACCCAGCCGCTGACGGCTACACCGTGTACGCGTCCACCCTCACCAAGGATGGTGCAGCGGCGAACCAGAAACTGCACGAGCAGTACAAGAACGACCCGGACAAGCTGGCTGAGGCCACCAAGAAGATGCTCGAGGACCACCCCGAGTACATCCTCAAGACCGTTTCTGGCACAACGGACGCGGAAGGTCGCTATACGCTGCGATTCAATGATGGTCAGACCGCCACACAGCAGTCGAGGGATAACCTCAACGTTGACCATATGTTCCTGTGGGTGGAAAACAAGGATGGTGTTGTTCAGCACGGTTACACCGGCTTCCACACTCCGGTCTTCCAGCGGTTCACAGCGGGTGGCAACTTCCGTCCTTCAGCGGTTCCTGCGCCGAACGTTCTTACCCCGGATATCTCGCGAAACAGGATTTACAACGTCAACTACGCGCTCATGCCGTATAGCCCGGTGTCGATCACGGCGGACTACAACGCAATCGACAAGCCGGCTGCCCCGGGCACCACGGTGACCCCTGAGTTCAAAGGTGACCTGTCGGATCTGCCGTCGAAGATTGAGTGGCGCGATAAGAACGGCAAGGTTGTCAAGACCTGCGATCTCGATCAGTCCAAGAGCGTTAAAGCTCAGGTTGCGGCGTGCACCTTCGGCATCCCCGCGGATGCAAAGAAGGGCGATATCTTCAACGTCGTCGTAGTCTCGGGCGGAAACGATGTCGCCGCATGGTCCGTCCTCGTGACCGACAAGAACCCCGACGCAGACATTTACGAGCCTGCGTATGAGGACAAGCTGGTTGTTCCTGGCAAGGAGACCAAGTCGTCCCCGTCGTTCACTGGCAAGGACGGTAGCTCGGCTAAGGCTCCTGAGGGTTCGGAGTTTAAGATCACTGACGGCTTCACTGCTCCTGAGGGCTATGAGGTCAAGATTGATGAGAACACCGGTGAGATCTCCGTTAAGTTCCCGGATAAGTCGAA